>JAKEFK010000310.1 GCA_022616075.1 bacterium | reverse complement strand
TTAAGCTTTGCTTTGCTTGCCATCCTCTTGCTTATGCCGTTGGCGTACGCGATCTCCCGGTCTGTGCTGAGTCCGATCGAGCAACTGAGACTGAACGCAGGAAAACTTGCTGCCGGGAATCTCTCCGAAAAGATCGTACCTTCGGGAAGTCTGGAGTTTGAAGATCTTGCCAGGGACTTCAATATCATGGCGGATCAATTGAAGCAGAAGATACAAAACATTGAGCAACAACATGATCGCACCGAAGCATTGCTTTCCAAGATGGTGGAAGGCGTCCTGGCGATTGACCGTCGGGGCAAAGCCGTATTCGCTAACACCGCGTTTTGTAAAATGGTCGGTTTAAGTCAAGAACGAATTCAAGGTAGATCCTATCTTGAAATCACGCGCAGCGACCAGCTTTCGGATTACATAACCGCTCTTTTAAGGGAAGACATGCCACTGGAAGCAAAAGAGATCACGCTTTTCGGTCCTGACGAGGAAAAGAATTTTGCTGTTCAGGCTTCCCGTATTCAGGAAGATCATCCGGATGCAGGCCTGGTTTTGCTCGTTTTTCATGACATCACGAGGATCAAGAAAATTGAACAAGTCCGGAAGGATTTTGTGGCAAACGTGAGTCATGAACTTCGAACGCCGTTGACGGCGCTCAAGGGTTCTACAGAATTGCTGCTGGATGGCGGATATGCGAAACCGGAAGAGAGCAAAAAGTTTCTGGAGATCATGGATAAGCAATTGCGAAACATGCAAAATCTAGTTACCGATATGCTCAATCTCGCGGCGGTGGAAGAGACGGGAAGCGGGCTGCGAAGAGAGATGGTAGAGTTAAACGACCTGGTAGAAGATATCTTATCGCTGATCCGTCCGATGGCAGAGAAGAACAATCAGAAATTCCTTGTGCAAATGCCGCATGAAAAAATACTGCTCAACGTGGATCCTTCACAAATTACAGATGCATTGATGAATTTGCTGGATAATGCGCTGAAATATACACAGGAAGGGGGAACCATTGAGCTTACGGTGCGCACGGAACAAGAGAATTTGATTCTTCAGGTTCGCGACAACGGTCCTGGAATTCCATTCAATCAAATTTCCCGAATATTCGAGCGCTTTTATCGCATCGACAAAAGCCGTTCCCGCGAAATGGGAGGCACCGGCCTGGGACTCGCGATTGTAAAACACGCGATTGAGAATCACGGTGGCACAGTCTCTGTGCAAAGCGAGCCCGGAAGCGGTTCTCTTTTTACCCTTGTCCTGCCCGGCACCGCGTGGCAGCTCGCGCAGGGCGCCCCTACCGCCTGATTCTCACCGTTAAGCGCGGATTGCATATTTGTGAATATGCCGTTACTATTCTGTAAAAGCTTTGATAGGAGTATTGGCTGATGGCGTTTTCGCTAATTCCAAGGGATGAAAAATTCTTTGATCTGTTCGAACAGCAGGCCCGGTCGATCCAGGAAGCGGCAAAACAGTTTCTGGATCTAGTTCAAGATTGGAATGACAAACATCCCGGAATAGCTCGCTTAAGGGATCTGGAGCATGAGTGCGATATCACGACTCATGAAATCATGGATAAGCTGAATCGCACGTTTGTTACGCCGATCGACCGGGAGGATATTCACGCGCTGGCAAAAGAGCTCGACGATGTGGTGGATATCATTCAGGCCATCAGCGAACGAATGCTCCTTTTTAACATTACCAAGACCAGTGAGGAGCTCATAGAGCTTGCAAAAACTCTCGAGGAAGCAGTTCACAATGTTTCCAAGGCTCTGACCAGTATCCGCGAATTGAACCGTCCACGCAGAATCCTGGATTATTGTATCGAAATAAACCGCCTCGAAAACAGGGGGGATCGCACCTCTGAGAGGGCAATAGGGGCTCTGTTTCACAATAATCAGGATCCGATGGAAGTCATAAAGTGGAAAGAAATTTATGATGCCACCGAATCGGCGATCGATAAATGCGAAGACATTGCTAATATTATAGAAGGAATAGTTGTTAAGCACGGATAACGAATGGAGTGGGGCCTTATCCTTGTTTTGCTTCTCATCCTGGGCGCTGAATTTGTAAACGGCTGGACCGATGCGCCTAATTCCATGGCAACGGTGGTTTCAACGCGAGCTCTTCCCCCGATCATAGCCCTTGTGATGGCGACGATTTTCAATCTGGCTGGAGTGTTACTATCGGGAACTGCTGTAGCAAAAACGATTGGAACGGGAATCGTCAATCCTGATGTCATTAACCTAACAACGGTAGCCAGCGCGATGCTCGGAATTATCATCTGGAGCAGCGTGGCGGCTTACTGGGGTTTGCCAACCAGCGAAAGTCACGCATTGGTTGCCGGCCTGGCGGGAGCAGGTTTGGCTGCCGCCGGTCCCGATGCTTTACTTTGGGTTGGCTGGAAAAAAGTATTGATCGGCCTTGTGTTTTCCACATTTATTGGTTTTGGTGGCGGATTCCTCATCATGATGGTTATTTATCGCATCTTTAGAAAGGTGAATCACTCCAGGGTGAGAGGCCTATTCCGTTATTTACAGGTTTTTTCTTGCGCATTCATGGCTTTCAGCCATGGAACAAATGATGGACAAAAATTTATGGGAGTCTTTACCCTTGCTCTCGTTCTCGCGGGCGTTTTTTCGGAATTCGTGATCCCACTTTGGGTTGTTCTTATATGCGCGATAACTATGGCTATCGGCACGATGACCGGCGGATGGAAAATTATGAAAACGATGGGAATGCGTATGACGCACCTGGACACCCCGCAGGGTTTTTCTGCCGAACTTGGCGCTGCAACCACCATTGAAATTGCTACCCGGCTGGGCATTCCAGTCAGTACGACGCATACGATCAACACTTCCATCATGGGAGTTGGCGCCGTCCGCCGCTTTTCCGCTGTGCGCTGGGGTGTTTCCGGGGAGATTATTACCGCATGGGTCCTGACTTTCCCGGTTTGCGGTACAATCGCGTTTCTCGTGACCAAGTTCGTTCAACTAATCAAACTTGCGTTCTAATCCCAACCTGGATTGATCGTGGGCATCGATAGTGCATAATCTACTCGATAACTCTTACTTTCCTGATGCTGATTATCCTGCTGAACTTATTTTTATGGTTTCCCGCTCTCCAGGGTTATGGAAGCGTTCAACTCTTCCTTCGTAGAAGAATCTGCTCAGATCCAATGGACGTTGAGTATCAGTTCGCGGAGGCTTTCTTCGGCATCATCGTTCTTGCAACGATCGGAAGCCTGTTGAATTTCTTTGTTGCAATCACTCCAACTGTCGTCGCAGTGCTGCTCGTGATTGGATGGGGACTTTGCTCCCTTCGATTGAGCAGGCTTAAAGTTTCAACAAGATCTCTTCTTTTTCTACTGATCTGGATGATATTTGTTTCATTCTGGGCTACGCAACCGCCGCGGAATCCTGATTCGGCTCTATACCACATTCAATCCATTCGCTGGATCAATGAAAATCCGGTTCCACTGGGACTTGCGAATCTACACCAGAGATTTGGATTCAACACGCTCTGGTTTCCGTTTGCCGGGATTCTAACTTTGCCCGTTTCGGGAATGCAGGAGGTGAACTATTTTTCTGCTTCTGCTATGCTGATTTATCTTTTCGGAATCGCCGTCGCGCAAGCGATTCACGTTTTACGCAAGGAATCTGGAATTGCGCCGCAACATCTTTTTTTGTTGCTTTCGGTGCTTGTCATCATCGGAAATGTGGTGAGGCGGAATATCAGCTCCCCCTCTCCTGACCTTCCTGTGGTCTTGTTGTGCCTTCTATCGGTTTATTTTGGTTTAGAGGCGCTGCATGCCGGTAAAGACCGGACCTTTAGCTGTTTTCAACTCGTCATCTTTGCACTGTTTGCAGTTATGATCAAGTTTTCTGCTGTCCCTCTCATGCTCATTCCCTTGACGCTTCTGATTATTAGAAGAGTCCAGCGCATTTCACTCTCATGGAGAAAGTTGCTCGGTTATTGTCTCATTTTTGGAGGAGTGATTGTGGTGATCTGGCTATCGAGAGGTGTCGCACTTTCCGGCTGTCTTGCTTTTCCTGTTGCGCAGACTTGTTCTGAAAAACTTAGCTGGAGCATTCCACGATGGATGGCGAAAAATGAATGGATCTGGGACCGGGCGACGGCACGCACTCTCATTGTACCGGTTGTCTCCGGATGGGACTGGCTCTCCCCCTGGTTTGTTTTGCTCGTCCGTTCCATTGATTTTGTTTTACCCATGATTCTAATTCTGGCAGCTGTGCTTCTGTTTTTGAAACGAGATTTCGCTTCGCAGGGACTATGGTTTTCACTACCCCTGTTGATAGCTCTCCTGTTTTGGTTTTTTACTGCCCCTGATCTTCGATTTGCCGCAGGTTATTTCTGGTCTTTATCGATTTTGATGTTGAGTCTTGCGATCGAAAAGCATTTAAAAGGAACCCGCTCCATCATTAAGATCGTAATCCCAATCACTGTTCTGATTCTGGCGGTCATCCTGCCTCTGAGGACTTCTATGTATTTAGGGTTACCTCCTATTCGCAAAGCGCTTCGTAATGGTACAGAGTTTTTTGTCACATTGCCTGCGATCGAATCACAGACTCAGATCAAGCTCACGGACGATGGCGTCCCCATTTACGTACCTGTGGAAGGATATAATTGTTCAGTTTCGCCTCTTCCTTGTGCACCCATTCTTCATGGGAATCTGGTCGTTGAAAAATCTGCAGAGGGGTATTTTAAAAAATTCTATTTTCCTAAATAAACTGTTTACCAGACCGGCCGGGTGGTAATGAGCAGTTGGGCGACGTGTCTTTCGATCGGCCGGGAGAAAAAGAACCCCTGGGCATAATCACATTGCAATGCTTTCAGCTGCGCGACCTGTTCCTTATTTTCTACGCCTTCCGCAATCACGTCCATTCCCAGGTTGCGAGCAAGATTCATGATGGTACGTACAATTTCGAGATTCTCATCAAATCCCATACGTGTCACAAACGAATGGTCGATCTTTAAGGCATTAATGGGAAACCGATGGAGGTAACTCAAGGAAGAGTACCCTGTCCCAAAATCATCGATGTGAAGTTGTACTTGGAGCGCCCTTAACTTTTCGAGTGTATAGGTGATCGACTCCGGTCTTTCCATGATCGTGCTTTCCGTAATTTCCAGCATTAGAGTGTTCGGTTTTAGCTCCGTTTGTTCCAGAATCAAGCTGATGTCCTGCACAAGGTCGACTTGCGCGAATTGTTTGCTGGAAAGATTCACACTGATGGTCAAATCGGATTGAAATTGTTTTTGCCAGACTTGCAATTGCTTGCAGGCTTCTTCGAGTACCCACCTGCCAATCTGCACAATAAGTCCGGTCTCTTCCACATGAGCTATGAATTCATTGGGGTAGACCAAACCGCGATCCGGATGTTGCCACCTTATCAAAGCTTCAAAGCCGGTTAATCTGCCTGTCTTTAACGAGACTGTGGGCTGGTAGAAAAGCCGGAATTCCTGGCGTTCCAGGGCGCGTCTCAAGCTGGTTTCCATTTGAAGTTGCGCCACAGCCCGCGAATGCATTCCCTGATCGAAGATTTCGTGTGTCGACTTGCCCGCAGCTTTCGCGCGATACATGGCCGTATCCGCGTCGCGCAAGAGATCTTCGGGGCGATCGTATCCGGTTGCGCTAAGAGCAATTCCGATGCTTGCTGAAGTAAACACTTCCTGGCCGCTGATGGTAAACGGCTGAGCGAGATCCTGATGAATGCGGTCTGCAACAGTTGTAGCGTCTTTTACATCGTGGATATCTTCCAGAAGGATTGTGAACTCATCACCACCCAGTCTTGCAACTGTATCTCCGGGACGCAGACAGGCTTCCAATCTTCGTGCGATTGCAATGAGGAGCTGATCTCCCACCATATGTCCAAGACTGTCATTGATCATCTTAAAACGGTCAATGTCCAGAAACAGGACCGCAAAAAGGTAATCGTCACGGCGTTTTGAGCGGCCCAGGGATCGCGCCAGAAGATCGGTGAACAGAGCGCGGTTCGGAAGACCGGTGAGTACGTCGTGAATTGCTTCATGCATCAAACGTTCTTCAACGAGTTTGCGATCTGTTATGTCCGTTTGCGAACCCACCAGGCGGTAAGCCTTGCCGTCTTTATCCCGCACGGCCAGAGCGCGGCTTAACATCCAGAGATAGCTTCCATCGCGATGCCGCATGCGATGTTCATTTTCAAAATGGGGAGCCAGGACTTCCAGATGCGCGGCAATTTCCGCTTTCAGGCGGTTCAAATCATCCGGATGAACACGATCAAACCAGGCATCCGTTACTTCGCCGATTTCGTATTCCAGATAGCCGAGCATTTGTTTCCAGCGGGGCGAATAGTAAATGCGGTCGGTTCTCAAATCCCAGTCCCACAGTCCATCGTTGGCTCCGCGAACCGCCAGAGAATAGCGCTCTTCACTCTGCCGTAGCGCTTCCTCAGCTGCTTTCCGCTCCGTTACATCGCGGAAACTCCAAACCCTTCCAATGCTCGCTCCGCCGATGAATTGAGGGCGCGAGTAGCGCTCGAAAACCCGTTCATCTTTGAATTCAAGGATGTCAAAACTTTCCGCCTGAGGATCGTTATAAAGTTCACGAACCTTCTTCAGGAATCCGTCCGGATCGACGAGCTGATCCAGGACATAAGCCAGAGCGCGATTGTCATCGCGCGATTCTATGATTTCAGCGGGGATCCTCCAGAGATCCGCGAATTTCTGGTTGTAGCTGGATATCTTTCCATTGGAATCCACTACGAGAATTCCGTCTGCGGTCGATTCCAGTGTGGCGCGCAATAATGACAACGAGGCATCCAGTTCCTCTTCTGCTTTTCTACGCACGGTAATATCACGCTGCGTGCCCCAGATCCGGTAGAGATAACCATTTTCAACAATTCCTACTAAATTATTAGCAAATACTTTATGGTTTCCATCACGGTCCAATTCATGGGACTCCATATCGGATAACCGGTATCCGGAGCGAATGAAAGCCCGCAACATCTGGAGGTTCCGCTCATCATCTGTCACAAAGAGATCGGCAAGGCGGGCGCCTGAAATTTCAGCGGCATGGTCATAACCATACATCTTTGCCATCTGGTCGTTGCATTCGGCCAGGACACCCTTGAGATAGGCGTATTCGATTTGCGCGTCCTCCGAGAGGTTGATCGGCATAGGCTCTTCGAATTCAAAACGCCAAATTGCTTCGGAGCTTTGCTCGATAAAAGCGCGGTAACGTTCTTCGCTTTGTTGAAGCGCCTGTGATGCCTGTTTCCTTTCAAGCGCCGTCCCGATGTGCCTGCATACAAAAGTTAATATTTCTTTTTCGTGTTCCCCGAAGCGGATATTCTTGGAATAGCTTTGAACTACAAGAACGCCAAAGGTTTGCCCCCCGGAATGAAGTGGCACGCCAAGCCAGTCTACGGAATCCGATCCCAGACTCACAACTTCACCGGCAGCTTCCATGGCGTCAAAGACTTCAGGAGTAGCCAGCAAAGGTCTGCCTGTGCGCAAAACATATTCTGTTAAACCTTTCGTCAGCTGTTGAGGTCCGGGCGGAGGATCAAACTCATCCCGAAAGTATGGAAAACGAAGCATATCGGTTTGTGAATCGTACAAAGCGATGTAGAAATTCTTTGCATACATGAGCTCTCCTACAATCTCATGAATGCTGGAATAGAGTTCTTGAATATCCTCCGCGGCCGCCGATCTTTTCGCGATTCGATACAGCGCGGATTGCAATTTTGCTGAGCGTGTGCGCTCTGTGACATCGCTAAAACTCCAGACACGTCCTACACTGATTCCTGCAATCCGCTGCGGCCTGGAGTACCGTTCCATAACCCGCCCATCTTTGAATTCCAGAACATCAGCGCTGTCCTCATTTGATTGATATACCTCTTTTACTTTGCGGATAAAGGCTTCCGGATCCCTCAATTGATCCAGAACAAATGCGAGCATGAGGGCTTCATCGCGGGAGTCTACGATGGCTTCAGGAATGCGCCAAAGATCGACAAAGCGCTGATTGTAAGTCATCCATTTGCCTTCACGATCAACGACCAGGATTCCATCAGCCGTGGATTCCAGAGTTGCTCTAAGCAAGGAGAGTGATTGTTCCAGTTCCCGTTCGGTGTCTTTCACTTCCGTGATGTCGAATGCGAGTCCGATAACACCGGAAATGGTTCCGTCATTCAGTCGCATGGGAGCCAGATGAACGTGATAGGATCTGCCCATCCAGACGCTATCGAAAGTAACTGTTTCACCCTTCAAAGCGTGCATGTGGGATTCCACAGGTATGTCGTCGTGCGAATGAACTCCGAAATAGTCCAGCACATTGAGTCCGACCAGCTGGTTCGGTTTCAATCCAAGTTTGGAAAGGCCGGCCCCCTGACTGGAAGTGATCCGGAAATCAAGGTCTGTGGTCCATAGAAGAGCAGGCATTTGTTCCACCAGAAAGCGAAAACTCTCCTGGGTAAGACTGGCTTTTTCTAAATCCTGCTGTGTCTTCTTTTGTGATGTAAGATCGGGGTAAAGCTCCATAGCAAAGTAACCAGTGACTAGTGGCTAGTGAGTGTCGGAAGAGATCATCATACTACAAACTTAGAGAGGATCGTTTCTACGACGTCTCCTGCGGCCCGGGGGTGGCCGGCTCTGCGAGCTGCTTCGCTCATCTGTTCCAGCTTTGCCCGATCGGAAATGATCTGAAACAATGTATCTTTGTAAATCCCCGGTTTGTGATTTACACAAATCGCAGAGCCTTCCTCTACGGCAAATCTGGCGTTCGCTTCTTCCTGTCCGGGAATCGGCTCCAAAAGGATCTGTGGCAATCCCATTGCAAGAGATTCCGAAACGCTTAGCCCTCCCGGTTTCGTAACGATCAGATCCGCCGCGCTCATCATCTCGGCAATGCGAGAAGTAAATCCAAAGATGATAAAGCGAGTGTCTTCTGCGAATCTTTGTCTCAGGCGCTTCTCCTTTTTGGCATCCGCACCTGCAACGACAAGGTATCGCAAGTCTGCATTCAGAGCGGCAAACTCCTGAAGCATCTCAACGCTCTTCTTGAACGTCAGCGCACTGCACAAAACCAGGATAACTTTTTCTTGTTCCGGCAGGTTCCAGGATTTTCGTGTTTCTTCACGCGATAACGGCGCGGAGAAAGCTTTGGAAATCGGGATCCCGGAAATCGTGATGTCTTTTTCTGGAACTCCGATCTGCTGCATCTCGCGTGAAACTCTGGAGGAAGCAACGAAATAATGATCGAGGCGGGTCCGTCTCCAGCAACGATGCGCTTCGTGATCTGTGATGATGGAGAAAATTCCGGAATTCAATTCTTTCATGGAACGCCAGTCTGTCAATAGAGCCGCGGGTGTAAAGTGCGTTGCGATGACATGCGAGAAATTGCACTTGTTTAGAAACTTCTTCAGTTTGGAGAATTGCCACTTCTGTGTAACTGCCGTCGCAGGTCTGTAGGGTCCTTTTGGCGCGTTGACAAGGTTGTATGTGAGCCGCCACAATCCACGGCTGCTCGTGATCATGAATTTGTAGGCAGATGAGTAAAAGCGGGACATCGGGGCAGGCAGGAATTCCAGCAGGTCGCGAAGCTCCGCCGCAATTCCTCTCTGCTCAAATTCTTCCAGCACGGCCTGCGCGGCGCGTTTGTGCCCCGATCCAAAGGAAGCGTGAATGATGAGAACTTTCATTTGATTTTTCACCGCAGAGAACGCTGAGATCGCAGAGAAACAAGAAAAGTTTTTTCTCTGCGTCCTCTGCGATCTCCGCGCGGTGAAATTTTACGACGATTTTGGCTGGATTTCGTCTGCTGATTTTTTTGCAATCGCTAAACGCGTTGCATGCCGGAACAAAATCCTTTTCACACGATCCGGAACAATCCAGGAAAGTCTTTCCACATAGACTTTCATTTTCTCGAAATGTTTTTTATTCCAGGGATAATGTTGAAGTATCAATTCGCTATCTTCCGAGTTAAAGACGTAATCCAGAATGATGAGCGTTACAAACGCATCATCGAGCCAGCCGAGAATAGGAACAAAATCGGGTACGATATCAATCGGTGTCAATAAGTATGCGAGTAGTCCACCCAATACAATCCGGTTTTGAAGAGGAATGCGTTTATCTTCAGCGACGTCTCGTACAAAATCGATTAGTTTTTGCATAAAAGCTCCTTTCTACTGCACCACAATCTTTTTGAATCGTCTTGTTCCCACTTTAAGTATATAGTCCGATCCCGGTTCAAGCGCTAGATTTGCTTTTTCATCTCTGATTTTTTGCGATTCCTCGCCACTTTTCATGAATGTGACGGCTCCCTGGCGTATCATTCTGCGAGAGTCGGAGTTGCTGGAAACTACATCACATAGACGGAGCAGCTCGAGAATAGTGTAAGAGCCCTGCTTCAAGGAAATCTCCTCGATTTCATCCGGAAGTTGTTTCTGGCTGAAAACTTTTCGGAATTCCGATGCGGCATCTTCAGCAGCTTCCGGGCTATGAAAATCTGTGATGATTCGTTTTGCAAGATCCTCCTTCGCTTCGCGAGGATGTTTTTGTTTGATCTCGTCAATTTGTGCGAGCGAAAGATCGGTAAGCAGCAGGTAATACCGGTACATCAGCTCATCGCTGATCGACATGAGTTTTCCAAACATTTCGGTGGGTGATTCGGTGATTCCAACATAATTTCCCAGTGATTTGCTCATCTTTTCTACGCCATCAGTGCCCTCCAGAAGCGGCGTGGTCATGATTACCTGCGGTTCTTGTCCGTATTGCCGCTGGAGTTCCCGTCCCACCAGAAGATTAAAGGTTTGATCGGTGCCGCCCAGCTCAACATCAGCGTGCAGCATCACAGAATCATAGCCCTGAGCGATTGGATACAGGAGCTCATGGAGACTGATCGGTAGAGCATTTTGCATTCGCTTTTGGAAGTCGTCCCTTGCAAGAATCTGGGAAACCGTATATTTGGCGCACAGTTTTATGAATCCTTCTGAACCAAGCTGTGAAAGCCAGCGGCTGTTGAAGTCGATTACCGTTTTTTCAGGATGGAGAATTTTGAAAACCTGCGATTTGAACGTCTCCGCGTTTGCGAGTATTTCTTCGCGCGTCAACGGTTTTCGCGCGATGGATCGGCCGGTAGGGTCCCCAATCATACCGGTGAAGTCGCCGATCAAAAAAACCACGCGGTGACCGAAATCCTGAAAATGCTTCATCTTGCGCAGTAGAACCGCGTGTCCCAGATGAAGATCCGGAGCAGTTGGATCGAATCCCGCCTTGACCGTGAGCGGTTTGCC
>JAKEFK010000309.1 GCA_022616075.1 bacterium | reverse complement strand
CTCGGAAACACCCTGGCGAATCAGCTCTGCCACAGAGACACCCCGATCTGCCGCCATAGCTTTTAACGTTTTGGCTTGCTTTTCAGTTAACTGAATCTGGGTTCTGATCATACATCATGATTACACATTTTGCGTAATGATACAACAGCTGTGAAATCGATTTCATTAGTAAAAAAACATTGGCGTTTCGATTACGGCAGGGATTTGCGAAGAGGCGCTGTACAGAGGTTTTCTGATCTGGTATCTCGGAGGTTATTTGGGGGTTCTACCCGGCGCCCTGATTTCTGTACTGATTTTCGGATTGGCACACGCTTATCAGGGAAAAGAAGGAATTGTGAAGACAAGCGCCATGGGTTTGATTCTCGCCGGGATCTATTTGCTTTCCGGCAGTATCATTGGACCGGTCCTTTTGCATACTGTTACAGATGCATCCGGTGGGTTGATCGGAAGCCGCGTTGCCCAAAGCATGCGGAATTGATGTAGGAGTTATCGTCGCCCCTTTCGAGTCTCCACCGCTTCCTTGATTCTTTCAAACACGTACTTCAAATCAGAAAAAACAATTTGCGCCGGGAAGCGAAGAACAAGGATGCCGTGAGAACGCATCACCTCGTCCCGTTGAGCATCCTTCGTTCTGCGGGACAAATGCTGGACGCCATCCAGCTCAACAGCGATTTGTTCAGCAGGAGCCCAGAAATCAACGATATATCCATGGATCATCTGCTGTTTCACGAACCTTGTTTTGATTCCACTCGTTTTCAATTGTTCCCAAAAGAATTGCTCCGGTAACGTTGTTTTTCTTCTGAGAGTCCGCGATACACCGGACAGATAATTCATTCTGCTGACTCTTGGCGCCGCAGCTTTTCGCTTCGTAGTACTCTTGATTGTTTCCATCGAATTCTTTAGCAGGTCAGGATGATTTCGATGAGCGCATTCCACGCAATATCGCCGTGTCTTGTATCCGTTAGGAGAATGGATAGTGAAAGCGAAATAAACATCACCCGGATTGATAGTCGTGTTACAAACGTGATCCGGGCCGCCGATACAGCGATATTTCTTTTGGGCTCTACGGACGGCTGCTTCGGTTTTCATCCATTATGCATTTTACTATTACGATATGATGAATGACAGTTAATACCGGTTACAGACATTATCAAGCTGGAGGTATTCATGCATAAGCTCGTTGATTTGAGCCATTCGTTAGAAGCTGGAATGATTACCTACAAAGGCATTCCAGCACCAAAGATCCACGACTTCATGAAACGTGAAGAATCCAGGAACAATTACGCGCCGGGAGTCGAATTTCACATTGGAATTATTGAAATGGCGGCGAATACAGGCACTTACCTCGACACGCCTTTTCACAGATATGTGGACGGAACAGATCTATCTCAGCTTTCACTTTCCAGGATTGCGGATTTAGAAGGTGTCAAGATCGATACAGATCGGAGCAGGAGAATTGATGTAAATATTTTAAAGAACCTGGATCTGAAACAAAAGGCCGTTTTGTTTCACACAGGATGGGATAAACATTGGCGCACAGAGCAATATTTTGAGGGTCATCCATTTCTTACACGAAAGGCGGTGGAATATCTAGTAGACAGCGAAGCAGGTTTGGTAGGAATTGATTCGTTCAACATCGATGATACTGCCGATCTGACCCGCCCCGCACACTCTTTGCTTTTGAAGGCCGGGATCCCCATCGTTGAACACCTTTGCAATCTTCAATCGCTGCCTCGAACCGGATTCCGATTTTTTGCAGTGCCTCCCATGGTAAAAGATTTCGGAAGTTTTCCTGTTCGAGCGTTCGCGATCGTTTAGTCGTGCCTTTTGCACGGTTGTAGAATTGAAATAGATTGGATTTCATGATGACCGGCAAAACTGTCTCACACTACGACGTTCTGGAAAAGTTAGGCGGCGGAGGCATGGGGGTTGTCTACAAGGGTCGCGATACAAGACTCGGAAGGTTTGTCGCTCTGAAATTCCTTCCTGAAAAGGTGGCGCAGGATCGTCAGGCGATCTTACGCTTTCAAAGGGAAGCACGCGCTGCTTCCGCCCTGAATCATCCTAACATCTGCACCATCTACGATGTCGGTGACCATGAAGGGCAACTCTTTATCGTAATGGAATACCTGGATGGAAAAACTCTGAAACACTACATCGATAGACCTTTACCGGCAGAGGAACTGATCGATCTGTGGATTCAAATGGCGGAGGGGCTGGATGCGGCCCATTCAAACGGAATTCTACACCGCGACATCAAGCCTGCGAATATCTTTGTGACAAATCGAGGCCAGGTAAAAATCCTTGATTTCGGGCTTGCCAAATTGAGATATGAACACGGCGACAATGTATCGCAGATGCCTACTGTGGAAGCATCAGAGGCTCTGACCCGTCAAGGTTCGATTCTAGGTACAGCGCCCTATGTTTCACCAGAACAGATTCTGGAAAAAGAATTGGACCCCCGTTCTGATCTATTCTCATTAGGAATTGTGCTTTACGAAATGGCGACCGGAGTTCGACCATTCCAAGCGGAAAACACTTACGCGCTTTTCGATCAGATCCTAAACAAGTCTCCGGCAGACCCTCACAATTTGAAGCCCGATCTTCCCTCTGACTTGGTCCACATCATTCAAAAAGCGGTTGAGAAGCCGAGAGAACTACGTTATCAGAGTGCATCGGATCTCCTTGCAGATCTAAAGAGAATCAAACGCGATAGCAGCGCAACGGAAGCAAAAAAACAAAAGCCTGAAAAGGAAATCTCAATTGCCGTCTTGCCTTTTGTCAACATGAGTCCGGATCCGGAAAACGAATATTTCAGTGATGGCCTCACCGAAGAAATCATTGCAAGTCTTTCCAGGATCAGAAGTTTTAAGGTGACTTCCCGTACTTCGGTCATGAGGTATAAGGGAACGACAAAACCTTTACAGCAAGTCGCCAATGAACTACACGTGTCGTACATTCTGGAGGGGAGCGTCCGGAAGCAAGTCAATGACTTAAGAATCACGGCACAGTTAATCAATACGGTTTCGGATTCCCATCTATGGGCTGAAAAATTTCGCGGCACAATGGAAGACGTATTTGAGATTCAGGAAAAAGTGGCGGAAGAAATTTCCGAAACGCTACGCGTGCAGCTGAGCCCGGTGGAAGAAATCGATCTTAAAAAACGATGGACGGAAAATTCCCAAGCCTATCAACTATATCTAAAAGGTCGATATCACTGGTACAAACGCACAGAGGAAGGATTCAGAAAAGGAATTGAGTGTTTTGAAGTCGCGATCCGCTCCGATCCTGATTATGCGCCTGCGTATGTTGGGCTTGCCGATTCTTATAACATCATGTGGTTTTACAGCTTTTTATCAACGAAGGACGCTTTCCCGAATGCTAGATCCGCCGCCCAGAAAGCCTTAAGCATCGACAATCGCCTTCCCGAAGCGCACAGTTCTCTCGCTTATACTCTTCATCTCCACTGGAATTCAGCGGGAGTTGAGCAAGAATACAAACAGGCAATTTTATTGAACCCTGCCTATCCATTTGCGCACAACTCCTACGGCGACTATCTGCTGTCCCTAGCACGCTTTGACGAAGCGATCGCTGAATTCGAAACGGCCAGGGGATTGGATCCCTTCTCCGTACCTCACAGTACCGGCAAGGGATGGGTTTACGGTTTCGCGCGGCAATATGAGAAGGCACTTGCGCAACTTCAGGAATCAGTAGAACTCGATGACAATTTTGCGCCGGCCCACTTGTTTCTTGGTGAGGCATACATGCGAACAGGACAACCTGAGGAAGCCATCCGGCATTTGGAAAAAGCAGTGAGCCTGTGGCACGGTAGCGTTTTGAGTCTTTCGTATTTAGGCTATGCTCTTGCTCTAATGGGAAAGACTTCTGAGACGCATAGGATTCTGGAGCAGTTAGACGAGCTTTCTAAGGAGCGTCCTGTAGACTCATTCCTCCACGCCCTTGTCCACATAGGCCTGCGGGATGAAGAACGCGCGTTTGAGCTGTTGAAGAAGAGTTATGAAGAACGTTCCCACTGGCTGTTGTTTCTGAAAGTGGATCCGAAACTGGATCCCCTTCGTTCCGATCCGCGGTATCACGAACTCATTCAGCTTGTCGGGTTGGACAATTAACGTTATGGTATGATGAAATGTTACTGGGGATTGTTCTTCGGGTGTTTCTCATGAGAATTCTAGGTCTACCGAAGGTGTATTTATGACAGATCGAATCAGGAAAGAGGTGCTGGAAAATGGGTTAACCATTTTGACAGAAGAGATAGATCACCTTCGATCGATCGCTTTGGGTGTTTGGCTCAAGAAGGGCTCACAAGACGAGCAACAGGAAGAAGCAGGGATCTACCATTTCATTGAGCACATGCTTTTCAAAGGCACTGAGAACAGAGATGCCTATGAAATCGCAAAGATGATCGATTCCATTGGCGGTTTTACGGATGCTTTCACAAGCAAAGAGAACACCTGTTTTTACGCAAAATTGCTGGATGAACACCTTTCGCAGGTGCTGGAACTGTTTTCAGACATTTTGATCCGGCCTAAGTTCGATGCCGAAGATATTGAACGGGAACGCAAAGTCATTCTTGAAGAAATCAAAATGGTGGAAGATACACCCGGAGACCTGGTGCACGAACTTTTTCTGGAGAACTTCTGGCCGGATCATCCTCTAGGACGTCCGATTCTCGGTTCTGTTGAAACGGTTCATGCGGCGGATCAGCGTCTCTTGCAGGCAAAATTTGCGGAGAATTACGTCCCGGGAAACATGCTGGTAACAGTGGCAGGAAAGCTGGATCATGATCAAATGGTTGAGAATATTCGACGCTATTTTCAATTGAACGGCTCGAAGGTCAGCAGTTCTCTACCATCGAAACCATCCAATCTCGCCAGGCCTTTCGGGCTGCTGCGCCCGAAGAAAGACCTGGAACAAGCGCATATCTCTCTGGGAATGATGGGATATTCTGCAACGGACCCGGATCGATACGCAGCCAGCGTTCTCAATGTAATTCTTGGCGGCAGCATGAGCTCGCGTCTGTTTCAAAAAATTCGCGAGGAACGCGGCCTCTGTTATACGGTTTATTCATCTTTAAGTCCGTTCAAAGATACCGGTTACCTCAGCATTTATGCGGCAACAGGAAAAGAAGCAGTCCGGGAAGCAATTGAACTGATCCTTCAGCAATGCCATCAGTTAATCACTGAGCCGGTCAGCTCCGAAGAATTGGAAAACGCGAAAAATCATTTGAAAGGTAGCATGATCCTGAGTTTAGAAGGTTCATCGTCACGGATGTTCAATCTGGCCCGCAACGACCTGTATCATGAAAGACAAATCGAAACACAAGAGATTCTGGATAGCATCTCGGCCGTTACGATTACAGATGTGCAGCACGTTGCGATGGAGTTGTTTCAACATTCCAATTATGGCGTCGTGGTTGTGGGAGACATGGATCGCCTCGATTTGCAGTTGAATGATTTTCAAACCCACTGAGAAGTGTTCAAAGGTTCAATGGTTCAAGGGTTCAAAGGAGGCGCGCTACCCTTGAACTTTTGAACTCTTGAACTTTTGAACTTTGAACCTATGAAGGTTTGCGTACTGGGAAGTGGAAGCAGCGGGAACTCGACGTTCGTTGAACATCAATCTACCAGACTGCTGGTCGATGCAGGCTTGCGCGCAAAGGAAATTGTGGAGAGGCTAGCACGAATCCAGGTGGATCCATCAACTCTGGATGGCATCTTTATTTCTCACGAACATCACGATCATATCGGAGGGGCCGGACCGCTGGCCAGAAAGTTCAAGATTCCCATTTATATTTCTCCCCGCGCGCTCGATCACACTTCATCCGCATTGCAACATCTGAACCATGTTCCCATCGGCGCCGATCTTCCGTTGCAAATTGGCTCAATTACAGTAACGCCGTTTTCCACTCCGCATGACAGCGTAGATCCGCTTGCTTTTGCATTACGGGCCGGATCTTCGCGTGCCTGCATCGTCAGCGATATCGGTTTCATTCCCGAAACCGTGCGAAAGCGGCTCCGAAACTCTGATTTACTCGTGATCGAATCGAATCACGATTTGGAAATGCTCCGGACAGGTCCGTATCCATGGTCCTTAAAACAAAGAGTGATGAGCAACTACGGACATCTCTCGAATGAAGCATTAGCATATTTTTTCAGCGAACATATCGACGGCTTTCAAAGAAGAATCATGTTGACCCATTTGAGCCGTCAAAACAATCATCCTCAAATCGTTTATGTCTCCGCGACACGGGCTCTGGAAAAGAAATGCCGGGATGCTGAGATTCACATCTCCATGCAGGATGAGATCAGCGAAATGCTTGAACTGTAAGACTGGCAGAAGGATGGTGGTATGAAGGCAAAAATCATTGTCCGTTTGAAAGAAACGGTTCACGATCCGCAAGGCGAAGCCATCTGGCAGACGTTTCAACACATGGGGTACAGCAGTATCACCGGTGTGAGGCAAGGCAAGGTTTTCGATATCGAAATCGAAAATGCGAATGAATCCGACACCAGTAAGCTACTGGAGGAGATCGCGCGTAAAGTCCTTGCGAACCCGATCATCGAAGAGTATGTTATTGAACTGGGAGAGGAATCATGAAGATCAAGGTCATTGTATTTCCAGGATCCAATTGTGATCACGACACCGAACATGTTTTCCGAAATATTCTGGGCCAGGATGTGGAAATGGTCTGGCACAAGGAAGAACAGGTCGGAAATGCCAATCTGATCATTCTTCCCGGCGGATTCTCTTACGGCGACTATCTCCGGACGGGAGCAATGGCGCGTTATTCGCCGGTGATGAAAGCGGTGGAACGTTTTGCGCGCGACGGTGGAACGGTATTTGGAATTTGCAACGGGTTTCAGATTCTGTGCGAAGCGGGCTTATTGCCCGGAGCTCTCATGAAAAATGCATGTTTGCAATTTCGATGCATGCATGTGAATTTGCGTGTTGAAACGACCCGCTCTCCTCTCACAAAACATCTTGCACAGGGACAGGTGTTGAGAATTCCGATCGCGCATGGAGACGGAAACTATTACGCAGATGACGTCACTCTGACAGAGCTTGTGGACAATGATTGCATCTTATTCCGCTATTCCACACCGGATGGATTGATCCTTTCCGAAGCAAACCCGAACGGTTCTGTATTGAATAT
>JAKEFK010000308.1 GCA_022616075.1 bacterium | reverse complement strand
GCGTGTTCCGCAGGCGAGACGCCCGCGCTACTTTTCCTAAGCGTGTTCCGCAGGCGAGACGCCCGCGCTACTTTTCCTAAGAAACAGATGTACGGTCCAGTTCCTGGTCTTTGTATTGAAGCTGATAAAGTTTTGAATACAACCCGCCTGGATTCGCCAGAAGCTCCTGATGCGTTCCTTCTTCCCGGACTTCGCCGTCCAGCAACACGAGAATGCGATCGACATTTTGGATGGTGGAAAGACGATGCGCAATGAGTATTGCGGTGCGCCCTTCCATCAGATTCGTTAATGCGCGTCGAATGACATATTCGGTTTCGATGTCTACGCTGGAGGTTGCTTCATCCAGGATGATGATGCTGGGTTCCGCAGCCAAAGCTCGAACAAACGTCAGCAACTGCCTTTGACCGAACGAAAGGTTCGAGCCTCGTTCCGATAGCAAGTGATCGTATCCCTGCGGCAAAAGACGAATGAACTCATCAGCTAGCAGATAAGTTGAAACAGACTTCATTTGTTCCTCTGTAATTTCTGGCCGGTCAAAGGTAATGTTCTCTTTCACCGTTCTTGAAAAAAGAAAGGCGTCTTGAAAAACAACAGCAATATCACGTCTCAATTGTTCATTCGAGATCCCGCGAAGATCTTTTCCGTTTAAAAGGATTTCCCCTTCGTAGCCATCATAAAAGCGAAGCAACAGACTCGTGATGGTTGTTTTGCCGGCTCCGGTTGGGCCCACAATCGCGATTTTTTCTCCATCTGCGATTCGGAAAGAGATATTTTTAAGCACTTGCTCTCCATCCGGGTAATGAAAAGAAACATTGCGGAATTCCACTGAGGCCAACCTTTGCTCCGGCATGGGTGCAGCTTCGGGTTGAGGGATCTCCTGTTTATTGTCCAGTAAGTTGAAGATGCGTTCCGAGGATGCCATCGCGGATTGCAGTATGTTGTATTTTTCACTCAAGTCGGCGATCGGGCGGAAAAACCGCTGCGTGTACTGAATAAACATGATGAGCGTTCCAAACGTGACTGCGTCAGAAAGGGTACGATTACCCCCGTACCACACAATCAGCGCAATTGCGATCGCTTCAATCAATTCCACGGCAGGATAAAAAATGGCGTATGCCGAAATCGATTTTTTCGTGGCCAGGTAATGTTTGTGATTGATGTGATCGAACTTATCGAACATCTTCTTCTCTTTTGTGAAAATCTGAATCACACCCATTCCGGAAATCGCTTCTTGCAGGAATGCGTTCATTTTCGCAAGCCAGTAACGCGTTTCGCTGTAAGCTGCCCTGGCTTTTCGCCGGAATAGAGCAGTCGTGATAAACAGCATCGGCAATACGGACAATGCGACCAGAGCGACGGCGGGATTGTCGTAAAGCATAGCAATCACAATGGCGAGCAATGTGAGAATGTCTCCCAAAATGGAGACAACACCGGAGGTGAACAGCTCATTTAAGACATCCACATCATTCGTTACCCGGGTCATCAGCCGGCCTACGGGATTCTTATGAAAGAAGTTGATCTCGCGGGTCTGGAGATGACTGAAAATTTGCACACGCATGTCGTACATGATGTGCTGTCCGGTCATCTGCATGATGTAGACCTGGCAGTAGCTTAAGGACATTTGTGCGACAAGAACGAGAAAATAGAGGCCGGCAATTTTGCTCAAGCCCGCCAGATCATGGTTTGTAATGTAACGGTCGATCGCAATCTTCACCAAATAGGGCGTAACAACCTGAAGGGCAGCAGTGGCAATGAGTAGAAACAGAGCGATGACGATCCGGCCTCGATAAGGCTTCAGATACACGAGAAGCCTCTTCATTAGGCCCCAGTCGTATTCGCGCGTTTGTATTTGTTCTTCTTCCATTGCCTACCTGTGAATATGCAGCTCTTCTTCAATCAATTGCTTTAAATAAAGGTCATAGTACAAACCGCGATCATCCAACAAGGATTGATGCTGACCTGATTCGGCGATGGTTCCATCCTCGAGAACAAAGATTCGGTCTGCATCCTGGATTGTAGAAAAGCGATGAGAAACCAGAATGCAGGTGCGTCCCTTGCGGAATTCCTGCAACGCCTGAAGGATCCGTTCTTCCGTATACGTATCCACATTCGAAAAAGAATCATCCAGGATCAAAATCGAAGGATCTTTTCCAAGCGCGCGCGCTATAGTAGCTCGCTGCTTCTGACCTCCGGATAAGGTAATACCACGCTCACCAATTATGGTTTGATACTGATGAGGAAAAATAAGAATCTCCTCTTCAAAGTGAGCCATACGGGCCGCGTGGGCAACCGAATCCGTAGCCGGTTCCTCCATACCAAACCCGATATTCTCCTGGATCGTTTCGGAGAACAGAAATGCGTCCTGGGGAACATAACCGATCTGTTTTCTCAGCAGCTTGAGCGGAAACTGTTTGAGCGGAATGTCATCGAGAAATATTTCACCCGATAGGGGATCATACATGCGCGGAAGCAAATGCAACAAAGAGGTTTTGCCTTCGCCGGTTGCTCCCACGAAGGCGACGGTTTGGCCCGGTTGGATTGTAAAACTGAGATCTTTCAGGGTCAATCGATCCTTGTCATATCCGAACGACACATTTCGGAATTCAATTTTTCCATTTATCTGATAGTCGTCCGGGACTGCCGGTTTGTTCGGGCTTTGAATATCGGGTGCCCGGTCAAGGATTTCATTGATTCTGCCCATTGATGCAGCGCCCCGTTGCGAAATGTTTACAACCCATCCAAGCGCAATTGCCGGCCAAATCAGCATCGCAAGGTACGTATTGAACGCAACAAATTCACCAAGCGTCAGCTTTCCTTGAATGACGTAACGTCCACCGAAAAACAGAACGATCAAGATGCCGATTCCGGCCATCATTTCTACCATCGGGTAGAGGACTCCCCACAACCGCACGAGTTTCCGGTTTTGCTGGAGGTACTCCAGGTTCTCTTTTTTGAATTCCTCAATTTCCTGTTGTTCACGCCCGAATGCTTTCACGACTTTGATACCGCTCAAATTCTCCTGCACAGTTGTGCTGATGCGTGAGAATTGTTCCTGAACATCCTTGAACCTGTTGTGGATGATTTCTCCATATCGAGTAACAAGCCAGGAAACCGCGGGCAAGGGCAACAGAGCAAATAACATCAGTTCCCAGTTGATCCATCCCATTCTGATCAGCGCAAACGTGAAGGTGAAAAGCGTGTTTACCGAATACATGATTGCCGGACCTAAAACCATGCGTACCGCCGCCAGATCGTTATTTGCGCGGGACATCAAATCTCCCGTGTACATCTTGTTGTAGTACGATGCTGATAGTAGCTGCATATGAGCGTAGAGATCATTTCGCAAATCGTATTCAATCTCCCTGGAAACGCCAATCATGATCTTTCGCATCAGGAACAGGAATGTCGCCGTCACAATTGTGGCCAGGAGAATTCCGCCGGCGTAGTAACCAAGACTGTGCTCCAGTTTCTTACTCTGCAGAGCATCGATTGCCTGTCTCAAAATATCCGGAGCCACGGTGGCCGCGCTGGTAGAGATCATCACGCAGAACATACCCAGCACCATGGGCCATCGATATCGATACAGATACGGCCAGAGCCGCTTCAGGGAGCTTAAACTACTCAATTGCCCAGCACCTTCTCGTAGTATTTTTCGTAAAGCGGAACGATTTTCTTTTGATCAAAAACTTCGATCGCCCTACGCCGTCCGTTCTCACCTAATCTCTGCCGCAGGCTGCTGTTGCGCAAGATTTCCAGCGAATATTCCGCCATCTTGTCCACATCTCCAAGATTTGCAAGAAAACCTGTTTCGCCATGAACCACGACTTCCGGAAGACCTCCCACTATGGTGGCAACAACAGGCACCTGGCAGGCCATGGCTTCCAGCGCGACAAGTCCAAAACTCTCCAGTTCGCTCGGCAGCAAAAAAACATCCGCGCACCCCATCAGATCAGGCAAATTATCTTGCCGGCCCAGGAACAAAACTTTCTCCGTGAGCTTGTTATCGCGACAGTAACGTTCTGCGACCGATCGTTCCGGACCGTCACCGACAAAAACCAGACGCGCTTCCATTTTTTTCAAAACGCGTTCAAAAATTTCAATGATGTTGATGATTCTTTTCACCGGGCGGAAGTTCGATGCATGAAGCAAAATCGGTTCTCCTCCCGGCGCGATCACATGGCGCGAGCACTTCGATTCCTCCGGCTTCTTGAAGAGATCCGTATCCACAAAATTTGGAATCACCTCAACATCCTGCCTGCCTACCTGTGTTTGAGTGAGTGTCTGAAGATACTTAGAAACCGTCGTCACGCCATCACTCTTCTTTATTCCAAACTTGGTGATCGGAAAATAGGAACGGTCCATCCCAACCAGTGTGATGTCGGTTCCATGAAGCGTTGTAATGATTTTTACTTCTCGACTTTCCACCATGCTTTTTGCAAGGTAGGCGCTGATCGCATGAGGTAAAGCGTAATGAACGTGAAACAGGTCGAGGCCCGCGTAATTTGCGATCTCGTACATCTTAGCCGCAAGTGCAAGATCGTAAGGCGGATACTGAAAGAGCGGATAGGGAAGCATGTCCACTTCATGGAAGAATATGCGTTCATTAAATTTGTCGAGACGGATTGGTAGCGCGTAGCTGACAAAGTGGATTTCGTGGCCCAGAACGGCGAGCTCTTTCCCGAGCTCTGTAGCGACGACACCACTGCCGCCGTATGTCGGATAACAGGTAATTCCTATTTTCACAATTCAGCCCCCTTGCTTGAGTGCCGAGCAATGAGTAATGAGTGCTGAGACAGGGTTAGGAGTTCTCATTGCTCATTACTCATTGCATTGCACTGAATCACGTAAATCTTAAATCTGTGTTGGACTTAACGCAAAGATCTTGGCGTCTTGGCGGCTTGGCGGTTCAAACTACCCCATTGCCTTAACGAGATCGGGAATGGCAATGGGCTCATTCGTGAGAAACGGTTCGGCATGCGAGACGCCGATCAGATTGCCCCAGTAACGCATTCTGGTTTCAATCATCTCCAGAAATGTGGGTTCGCTCAGAATCGTTTCCGGTTCTTTGCTATCAGGATCATAGAACTGCGATTTATGAGCTTTTACCACTTTCCATTTTTGTTCAATCTCAGCGCTAACATCCACTACGAAGGAAGGAACCACATCGTACAAGATTTGATGAAAGAGGATTCGTTTTGGCCGGAACCTTTTTTGTCCGGTTTCCAGTTTTGCCAACCCTGAAAGATAGCAGGCTTCGGTTACGATCTGAGATGTTGCCATATGATCAGCATGACGCGCGCGCCAGTAATGATTCAGCACAATGCTGGGACGGTACTTCCGTAATAGATGAATCACTTTCAAATGATTCTCACGGTTTACCGTGACCGAACCATCCGGGATATCCAGGCAGTCGCGCACTTTTGCGCCGATGAGACGGGCCGCTTCTTCGGCTTCGCGCTGACGAATCTCGCGCGTGCCGCGTGTGCCGAATTCGCCGCGTGTTATGTCGGCTATTCCCACCGAATAACCCTGTTTTGTCAGCTTGATCAATGTTCCGGCTGCTGCGAGCTCAATGTCATCCGGATGGGCCGAAAAGGCCAGGACATCCAGTTTCAAGTCTTCAGTCATCGGTCACTCCTTATATCGCGGGCGTCTCGCCCGCTCCTACGGACGGGACGTCCGCGTTACATATCGATCCATTGATGCGCTTTGGCGTCCCATTGAATTTGATCATAAACCTGTTGAATCAATTCGGGTAGCTTCATGGCAAACGAGAAAATATTCAAATAACGTTCCTGAACTTTTTCATCCGGATAAATCACGTTCTTTGCTTTTCGAATTTGCTCCGCCAGCATCAGATTCTTTCGCTTTGCAGCGAGAAATGCTTTGCGTTCCATTTTCCGAATCTGGTACTCCATTTTGCGAAAGCCAGTGAGCAAGCCTTTTTCGAGTGTGGGATCGATGCTGACGATCTCGGTCTTCGTTTTTTGCAAGGATGTCTTCAAGACATTTTCCAGATCCCTGAGCTCTTTTCTCGCTTTCTTCATTCCTTCATGATCGAGCAGGGCATCCACCAGCGTATCCTCGTGCAGGTAGATCTCCTCCGGTTTCAATCGGCTCATTTCCAGAAAACTGCGCGTAGCGGGTGGAATCAGCGTGATGGAAACCCTTGGAAATAGCGATGGTTGTGTGATCTCCATGGCTTCGTACCACGGATGTAATTGCGCAAAATAAGCAATTTCTGCAGGGCCGCCGACGTATCCAACCGTTGGAAAGATGTAATCCTGGAACAGCGGACGAAGCAATGCCGAAGGACTGAGCAACTCGGGCTTTAGATCGGTCTCTCCGCGTTTTACCGGAATTCTTTCCTCATCCTGAATTTTGAAAAGTGGTAGGCGGTCCTCTTCCATCTGCACCTGAACCGGATATTTTTGATCTTTTAAACGCGAGTTTTGTTGTTGCAGGATGCCCAAAAGATAGTTGACTTTGTCAACTAATTTCTCAAAGAAGGGAGATGCGATTCTTTTCAAAGAAGGATCGGATGGATCCACAATCAGGATCGGGAAGTCCCGCAGGATCCAAAGCAAAGTTCGCGCAAATGCGTGAGATAGAGTCGTGTCCGTATAGAAGCTCTTCACTTCCGGTCTTTTTATTTCTTGAAAAGCGCGGATGAGAATTTTGCGAATTTCTTCATTGTCCGTTTTAACTGTTCCAGCCGGTTGTCGTTTCAGAAAGAGGTGTTCCTTCAATGAAAACTTGAGCAGATCGTGGTTTTGTTTCAGCAGCGCGAAACTTGAAATCTCATTCAAATTGTGATCCTCTGTTGCCATCCAGAAGATGGGGACACAGGCAAGACCTTTCTTTTCAAAGACCCGGCTTTGGTGAATGGCGGTGAACGCTTTCCAGACTGTGTAGAGCGGGCCGCACAACAAACCGACTTGCTGCCCTGTGATGACACACCGCGTGTCCTCTTGACGGAGTTTTTGAATCAAAGAAGCGGTGGCGGGATTTCCGTAAGCGTTGTTTTGACGTTCCAGGATTTCGCACAGCTTTTCTCGATGCGGTATTTTATCATCACGGATCTTGTCGGGAGGAGGATAAAAAGCGGAAACTTTTTCGAAGTCGTAAAGGAAATCCAGAAAAAGATTATTGACTCCGGGAAGACGCGGAAAAGGGAGACTGTTCATCGGCATAAGTTTAACATTGCAATTGTAGGAGCGCCGCCCCTGCAAAACTTTTATCTTCTGATAGGATAGGACCATGCACTGGTATTACGCGGATGAAGGAGTTCAGGTAGGACCATTAACAGACACAGAATTCGAAGATCTGGTTCGCGTGGGAAAAGTCACCGACCGAACCATCGTTTGGCATGAAGGACTCAGCGAATGGCAACCGTATCGGCACGTGCGTCCTGCGATCGCGCGCCCGCCGTCGCCGCCGCCCATTTCCACCACACCATCTTTGCGATGCACGGAATGTCACCGCGAATTCTCACAGAATGAATTGATCCGGTATCGAGACTCCTGGATTTGTACAACCTGTAAGCCAATTTTCTTTCAAAGAATTCGGGAAGGCGTACCCATACCAGGAACGATGAACTATGCCGGTTTCTGGGTTCGATTCGGAGCGAAATTGATTGACGGCGTCATCGTCTGGGTTGTGGAGATGGCGGCGATTCTGGCGCTTGGTCCGTTGTTTGGATTCAACATGTTTTCCTCTCAGCCTCCGCAAAATCTATCTTTCCTGATCATTTATCCGTTTTTGTTTGCCGCTTCGATATTCTATTCCGTATGGTTTGTAGGAAAGTACAGCGCCACTCCCGGCAAGATGGCGCTCGGCCTGAAGATTGTAACTTCTGCAGGAGACCCTGTATCTTACACAAAAGCGCTCGCTCGATTTTTTGCGGAAATGCTCAGCGCTATCATTTGCTACATCGGTTATTTCATGGCGGCATTTGATGATCAGAAGAAAGCTCTTCACGATCACATCTGCGACACACGCGTGATTAGAAAATAATGGAAGAGGCCGATCAAGTTCCTTCTCTTTATTGCACGAGATGCCAGCATCAGCTTCCGTTAATTATTTTTCGTAGAGACGAATTCCGGCCCTGTCCTTCCTGCGGCGCGATGACTTACGGCGTACTTTTCCCGGCTTTTACAAAAGACGCATCGCCGTCCAGACCGGGTGAGACCTTAATTCTGGATACTGACGCCAGTTGTTTTTACCATCCACAGAAAAAAGCTGAGGTCGCCTGTGAATATTGCGGGAGATTTCTTTGCGCGCTATGTGATGTGGAGATGGAGAGAAAACATTTATGCCCGCCCTGCATCGAAAGTGGAAAACAAAAAGGCAGAATCAAGACACTGGAAAACAGGCGAACTCTTTATGATTCGATTGCTCTGTCCCTGTCCATTCTTCCCTTGTTGATTTTCTATTTCACAATCATTACTGCGCCCATCGCCATCTATATGGTTTTTCGTTACTGGAATGCGCCGACCAGTATTTTGCACCGCACCAAATGGCGAATGGTCGTTGCGCTCATTTTCTCAGCATCGCAACTCGTAGGGTGGGGTTTGCTTGCGTACTTTTTGATTTCGAGGTTGTCCTAAATCATGGCTCGCATCAAAGAATTCATAAAACTCCCCGGCAAGCGAATTTTTTCAATGGGTTTTGCGCGGAACAGTCTCTGGCTTGGCAAGGACCATCTTCTGCACGTGATCAACCGGGGATACAGCGAAGAATATCGCCGGTTCTATTACCGGGATATCCAGGCAATTCTTGTTCGCGAAACGTCCCTTGGAAAAACGTTCAGCATTATCCTGGGAATCATTGCCGGAGTCAGTTTGCTCTTTCTGGCACTCGGTTGGTTTGTCTGGCGGTGGGAAACTTTCGCTCTGATTCCGATGGGGATCGCGGCATTCTTGTGGCTTGTCCTGTTTGTGGTTCAGATTGCCTCCGGACCTACATGCATATGTCATCTTCGCACGGCCGTTCAATTTGAACAGTTACCTTCCTTGAGACGAGTTCGATCGGCTCGGAAGGCAATTGCAATGCTTCGCCAACGTGTGGAAGCGGCGCAAGGACCCTTTGCAACGGTAGTGCCTCTCGCTCCGCAGCCACGGATAAATACAAATGAACAAAGATAGTCTAAACGAAGTAGCGCGGACGTCT
>JAKEFK010000307.1 GCA_022616075.1 bacterium | reverse complement strand
CGGTCATTAATGCCAGCCTGGAGGCTGGCGCTCATTTAACGGCTGCAAAGATGAGCGCCGCCATTCTGGCGGCATTGATGTCCGCCGGCTTTTAGCCGGCGAAGTAGCGGCTTAAGTCGCTACTAATTCAAGCGCTCAGGCAGCGGCAGCTTTAAAAGCTGATAAAAGACTTTCTCGTAGGCATCTACAACACTCTCCCAGGAATACTCGGAGTTAACTCGTAACTGAGCCCTGGAACGGAAAGAATCTACGAGATCCTTTTGAGCGAATATTTGTTCCAAAACTATTCGCAGACTTTTGGCGCCGGCTTTTCCATCATAATGCAACCCGGAATCGCCGATTGTTTCAAGATTCTCCGGAGTGTTGTTTACAATGACACAGTTCCCGAAGGCCATTGCTTCCAGAATAGCAGGATGAGTTCCGCCAACGCTGGAGGTTTCCACGAAGGCATACGCATGAGAACTAAGCTCATTGTAGCCTCGTCCAAACACATAGCCTGTAAAGAGAAAACGTGGATCATTCTTCGCCAATGATCTCAGCCACTTTTGATATTCCTCAGCGTACGGCGCATCTCCCACGATCACACATTTAAAATCGGAATCGATCTCCCGGAAAGCTTCCACCAGATGATGAGCGCAGTTTTCAGGGACCAATCTGCCGACAAACAAAAGATATTCTCTTGGCTGCAGATTGTATGTCTTCAATGTTTCATTGGCTGGTACTATTTCAACCTCGGACCCATAAGGGATATAGATAGGACGGTGGCCGAATTGCGATTCATAATATTCCTGCACAACTCTGGAATCAGTCACGTAACGATTCGGAAGTTTGGTAGCCAGATATTCAGCAAACCGGATGTATTTCTTTGCAAGAGCCGGCCATTTCTCCCTTTTCCAATCGAGACCATCGACATTCAATATCGTTTTTGTTCCAACAATTCGCGGAATCCACGTTACCGGACTGTTCCCCGCAATAAAATAAAGAGCTACGTCGAAGCGTCTGATCAATGCATGAAGGGAAGCAAGAAAAGAATGTACAAGCGTATCCAGATACTTGTTTTGAATCGTGGGCATCTTTAACAGTTCTATTCCCTTATAGGTCTTTTCCGGATACTGAATATGATGCGATCTACAATACACGGTGACTTGATGGCCGCGTTTGACGAATCTTTGTCCCATCTGTTCAACACAGGTTTCAAATCCGCTGTAGCTTGCGGGGATTCCGCGGGTTCCCAGGAGTGCGATTTTCATGAAGGCCGATTGATCGCCTCTTCGTAACTTCTAAGAGTAATCAGGGCAGTATTGTTCCAATTAAACTTTTGAACGTGACTCTTTGCTTTCTCAGTCAGCTTTTTCCTCAGCTCGAAATCTGTCAGTACTCTCTCAATGCCGGCTACGATTGAGTGAACATCGACGGGATTTACCAGAAGTGCGGCATCCGCCAGAATTTCGCGGAAAATGGGAATGTCGGAAGCAACAACCGGAGTCCCCGATGCCATCGCTTCCAGCGGAGGCAGGCCAAAACCTTCGTATTCGGATGTATAGATGAAAAGATCCGCAGCGCGATAGAGGACCGGTAGATCTTCTTCAGGGACGTACCCGCAGAAATGAATATCGTGACGATATTTACACTCTTCTAATACCTCATGAAGCCTCTCGGGCTTAAAATAGATTTTCCCGGCAATCAATAATTTGTGCTCAATTGCGCTATTGCTTCGCAAATGTGTATAAGCCTGGATCAAACGCGTGAGATTCTTGCGGGGATCGATTCTACCAACATACAGCAGGAATTTATCGTTTAATGGATAACGATTTCTGGCACCATTGTCGTCCGCCTTTTGATGATTTGAAAAAACGTTTTGATCTACTCCTAAGTAACCTACACGAATCTTGTCTTTCGGCAGCTGCATCAGGCGGATCAAATCATCCTTGGAAACCACCGAAGAAGTCAAAATCAAACGGGCTCTTCTTGCCGAACTGGGAAGAAGAATTCTGAACAGCAACCGCTCAAAACGACTGAAATATTCAGGGAATCGAAAGGGTGTTATGTCGTGAATTGTGTTAATCAAAACTCCGCGGTGACGAAAGGGAGCAAAGTACTGCACGTGGAGCACATCAATCTTCTTGCGCTTCGTAGCCAGACAAAGTGAAAAAAACACTCTAAGCCATGCCGGGGAGTGGCGGATTGGAACCATTTCGACGTTCTTGCGGTCTTCGAGGTTCTTATAAAAAGAATGATTCCGGTCCGTTACGAATAGAACGTATTGATTGTTGGTGTCCAATTTCGTCAGATGAAGAATCAGATTTTGTATATAGGTGCAATTCCCCGTTCCGTCCCGTTCAGCTGAGTGTGCATCAATTCCAATGCGCATCTGTTTGGTTTACTGGAACGAAGAATCTAAGGAGACTTTCGGAGCCAGGATGGAACAGGAAATACCGATTGCCATGAACACCCAGATGAAAACAAGCCAGAATGCATTCGTAAAAATGTAGGCAAAAAGCGCGCCGATGAAAGCTGCAAAAAAGCCCTCCAGTAGTGCTCGATGGTACGGGCTGGAGGCCCTCTTCGCCGCGCTTCGAAGGTTCCATAGAAATACGATCTGGATCGCGCAAAAAGAAAGCAATCCTATGACACCGGTGTCGTGCAGCGCCAGGATAATCGAATTGGGGATCCAGTAATCTCCGCCAAACACTGGCATAGAACTACCACTGGCAAGAACCTTAATGGAGTCGGTCCCATTTCCAAGAATGGGATTCTGTTTCCAGAAATGAATCGAATATCTCCAGGCTTCCACGCGCGCCGATCCGGTGCCGGAACGATAGTCCAATATTCTCTGCACACGCTCTGCATAGCGATCTACCAAACTCATGGATCCCCTCGTTATAGATGCAGACAAAAAGTATCCGGCGAGCAAAACACAAAGAAAACCAATCAAAATGGGAGCAAGATGCTTTGATATCAGCAGGAATAGCTTTTTCCGGTTAAAAACAAGATAAGATAGAGAACCTAAAAAGAACCCCAACCAGGCTGCGCGCGTAAAGCTCATCATAGACGCAACCAGAACGAGAACAAGGGCTATCAAAATCAAGCCTTTTCCAACTCCGGTATTCTCTGTAAAGAGAAAACTCAGGAGAATTAAACCAATCATCATTTGGAAACTTCCGAATATGTTCCCTTCGAGAAATGTCCCCGTCGCGTAAATATCACCTGTTGTAATATAAGCCCCGCCAATGTTAACACCTTTGGAGAGCAAAATGACGGAGAGGATTCCATAAATCGCTTCCGTAACACCAAAGACAATCAACAACGAAATCACCTTCGACAGAATTTTCGGTGTTCGAATCAATTGCGTACCGACAAAATAGGCGCCCATCGTGATTGTGAGCATGAGACATCTTTGCAAGCTTGTTCTCAAGTCGGGTGCGTGGGCCAGGGAAGAAATAACATTCAACATCAAATAAGAGATGATGAACCAGTCGAGCGATGTGGTTACCAAAGGTCGTTTTCCGGAAATTACAAGAACAAAAAGGACCATAGCAAGGATGAGAGTGACCAGCTGATCAGGCCGCACGGTGAACGGTCCCACTTCAACTGCTATGATGCTTAGCATGGATGCAATCAGCAAAACGTAAATTCCCCAGTGTAATCGGAGAAGTACTACGGCCAGAAGTAGCAAATAGAGAGACCCCGAAAGGAGAAGCATCGGCCGGTCTACCAATACCGCGGCAATGCCCGCGAATACACTAAGAAGGATCGCTATCGCATAGAGGAATCTCTTCTCTGCGAACCAATCTAAATTTCCTTGCATTGACTGCCTGATTCAATCTTATCCTATTCGCAGAGTCACTTCACAAACGCATACGCTCGCAATTCTTTGAAACACCGGATGAGATCGGGCAATTGATAGTGCGCATTCATGCCGCTCGGATTTGGCAAAACCCAAACAAATGTCTTTCCGATGTTGTCTTTCTGCAACCCCAATTTTGCTTTGGGTGCAGCAAAAGCTACGCGATAGGCGGTGACGCCGACCACCGCCAGATAATCAGGCTTGTAATGAAGGACTTTTCTGACGACCTCTTTGGCTCCTGCGATTAATTCTTTTTTGTGCAATTCTTCAGCCGAAGCTGTCGCCCGCTTTACGATATTTGTGATTCCGCAATCATATTGAAGTAGCATTTTCTCCTCCGCTGGAGCAAGAAGCCTGTCTGTGAAATTTGCGCCGAAAAGCGCCGGCCAAAACCGGTTTCCCGGCCTGGCGAAGTTATGACCCACAGCGGCCGAATACAGGCCGGGATTGATCCCGCAAAAGAGTATTCTCAGATTCGGTGCAATCACATCGCGCAATGTCTTATCGACAGCTTTTAGAATCTCTTCGGACGAAGGGCTCATCTGTTGAAAAGCACAGTTTTAGCAGACTAAAACTCTGGAAATCATATGAACGTGGCGATCTCTGCGAAAGTTTTTTTCTGAATATCAGGAACCATCGCATTTTCGGCGGGATATCCAACGACAAGAATCAAGAAGGGACGCTCCTGTGATGGCCGATTGAGAATCTGATTCAAAAACCCCATCGGGCTTGGAGTATGTGTTAAAGATACAAGACCCGAGTAGTGAACGGCTGTAATCAACACTCCGGTAGCGATTCCAACTGATTCCGTTACGTAATAATTTTTCACTTTTCGTCCATCAGGCAAAACCCCATAAGCCTGAGCAAACACAACGATCAAACAAGGTGCTTCTTCAAGGAAAGGTTTGTTTTCGTTTGTCCCAAGCGGAGCCAAAGCATCCAACCATTCCTGAGGGGCTCGCTTTTCGTAGAACTCTCTCTCCTCAATTTCAGCCGCCTCCCGGATTTGTTTTTTTACCGTGGGATCATGGACCACAACAAAATGCCATGGCTGCATATTAGCGCCGTTCGGCGCCGTTGCTGCGGCTTGAATGCAACCTGCGATAACCTCCGTTGGAACCGGGCGGCTGGAGAATTCACGAACGGTTCGTCTCGTTTGAAGCAAGGCCGTAAAAGAAGCAATCTTCTGCTTCATCTCATCTTCTGAATACTGAACATAGTTGCTGAGCGGGACCAGTTTTAGTTTATTCACGTAATACTCCGCGTTTTGAATGATCCACTGTATTTTATCTTTGTGTCAATAGAGTGGGATAATCTTCGGAGGTAACGCTACAACAGGGCCATCAATCAGACGGTTTCATTCTCATCCAATACCTCGCGCACTTTTTGCAATAGAGTTTCAACTTTGAATGGTTTCGCCAGGAAATTCCCTGAACGACCTGACACTCCATGCCGCAAGGTGGCGTCATCCGCGTAACCGGATGTGAAAATCACTTTGATCCCAGGATGAATTTGCATGATTCGTTCGACTGCCTTCGGCCCGCTCATCCGTGGCATCACAACGTCCGTAACAATCAAATGGAAGGGATCTCTTTCATGTTCACAGATTTCAATGGCCTCGAGTCCGTCTTTTGCTTCGATTACCCTGTAGCCGGCACGGGTGAGAACTGTCCGCGCAAGGGTACGAATTGCATCCTCATCTTCCGCCAGAAGAATTGTTTCAGAACCGGATCGCGTCTCTTTCGATGCATGCTTCAGCTCCTTCCCTGTTACTTTCTGTTCCGTGCTGGGAAGATAAATGTCAAACGTCGTACCTTTCCCCGGCTTACTGCTGGCGCGAATAAAACCGCCGCTTTGCCTGACGATTCCATAGGATGTAGAGAGTCCAAGCCCAGTACCCCGTTCCTTTCCCTTTGTTGTAAAGAAGGGTTCGAAAATCCTTTCCATAGTTTTCGCATCCATACCGCAGCCAGTATCACTGATCGAGAGCCTAGTATAGGCACCTGGAGCCAGCGTTTCATTAAGCTTTTCCAGATGAGCGGCATTCAGATACTCATTCGAAGTTTTAATGAGAATTCTTCCAGTGTCCTGAATTGCGTCCCGGGCGTTTAAAATGATGTTCATGATTACCTGTGAGATTTGACCAGGGTCTACCATCACTCGACCGACATCCTTTCCCAGTGCTGCCTTCAATTCAATATTCTCTCCGATCAGACGTCGGATCATCTCCTCCATATCGGCTACGATTGCGTTCAGGTCAATGATTTGTGCAGCAAGAAACTGTTTTCTGCTAAAAGCAAGAAGCTGGCGGGTCATAGAAGCCGCGTGCATTGCCGCTTTTTCAATTGCGTCCGCAGGTTTTTTGAGCTTGCTGCCCGCTTCAATCTGAAGGTTAAGCAATTCAACATTGCAAAGGATAACCGTCAATAAATTGTTGAAGTCGTGTGCAACGCCTCCTGCAAGTATCCCGATCGCTTCCATTCGTTGTGACTGAGCAAGCTGTTCCTGGATCTGTTTTTGCTCCGTAATATCCTCGATTACACACAACCCATACAGAAAATTCCGGTTCTCATCACGCACCGAAGTGCCGGCAATGTTGGCCCAAACGATCTGTTCATCCTTTGTGAGACAGCGCTTGATGAATCTGTACTGCTGAATTTTATCCTGCAATAACTTCTGCAACATCACCGTTTCTTTGTTGAAATCTTCCGGATGCGTTAATTCTTCAATGCTTTTCCCCATAAATTCATCTTTACTGTATCCAAAGATTTCCTCACAAGGATGATTGAACTCCAGTAGACGTAAATTTTTATCGAACATGAACAAGCCGAATGGTATGACGGAAACGGCTTGCTTGAAGCGTTCTTCGCTCTCCATAAGAGCAGTTCTCTTTTCCTCCTCCCTCTTCTGGGCGTTCCTCCTTTGGATTTCGAGTGTTGCAGTTCTTTTTCGAAGGAGCGAGTCTTCTAAGATTGCGAGAGAGCCAAGCGCGACAAATCCGAAAAAGATGGCAACTTCGTGAGCGCGTCTGGATGCAGCTCCGAATAAATCGAAATAAGAAACAGGAAAGTGAATGAATAGCAGAAGAAAAGTTAAAAGAATAAGCGGAGATTTTGGAACTACAGATTTTCGGTGGACTTCGATCTCCGCGGCGCCGCGGCCATGATGGTACAACCGCGCCGCTATGACAATCGTCACCAAGGGGAGTCCCCAGACAAGATCCATTTTGGTGCCCCAGGTATCTTTTGCGATTCCCGCATAAATGCACCAATCGATCAGGTCGAGAAGAAAAAATTGCACGCTACCCAGCGCGATCAGGCCATAGATTGTCCCCCACTTTACGGATTTTGAGCATCTTTTCAGCTCAAAGAAGCGAACAAGTACAACCAGGTCCAGTGCAAGAAAAAGGTAATACGAGGGCAAAAACGCTTCATATGTTTGAGGCGCAAAATCGCTGGGGATCAGGATGAAGTACGTAAGTAGAGTCGTCAGAAAAGCGATGAAGCCCAACAGCTTGATTTTTTGCGCGTTCCGGTCGGAAGTTTCCTCCTGATTTACATCGGGCCTGAGCTCCGCGGCAAGAAAGAAAAACAAATAGTAAATCAGATAGATGACATCCACCCATATATATCTCATTGGGTTTTCGAGCATTTTCGGGAGTAACACAACAGCGCAACGCGCGAGAAGCCAGGAAGCAAATGCAATAGTGAGGTAATTCCAAAATCTTTTTTCGTTCTTGCTTTCCACCAGGTTCAACTGATGCTGAAACGCGAACATAACCAGGGCGTACAATAATAGTTCGCCGTAAAATTGAACATTACCGCGAAATTCTTCAGAGAATGAAAGAAAGTAAGGAATCGCTAAGACGACAAATGTGAAAGTGAATAAACGAAGGGCAAGGTCAAACCTCAATACTGCCACGTCGCCCCCTGAATTTAGACTACCGTATCATATTTGTTCCGGCGGAGTAAAGATTTTTATGCGAACGGTAGTGCTGGAGTCAACTGAATGGCTATAGCGCATGAAAATGAGGAAAGGAAAACTTGCGCGCGTTGCAATCTTTCCTTACGATAGTTTTTCAGATATGTATCTTCCTCGCAAAGCGCTCCCCTTTTTGATTGTTTCCCTATCTTCCGCTTTTCTCATCGCGCAAGAGCCGCTCAGAGAGGACCTTCAGGTCACACTGGTGACGCTGTATGTTTCGGCAACCGACACGCGGGGAGATTTTGTTACGTATCTGACGCCTGAAGATTTTCTTGTGAAGGAAAATGGCGTTCAGCAGACGATTAGTTCGTTCAGCTCAGGAAATGAAGATGCTCCTCTGACGGTTGCATTCGTTGTGGATAACAGTGGAAGTATGACGGCCGCCAATCTGGAGATGGCCAGATCTGCCGGATTCTTGTTGCTGAAGGAAATGAAGCCGAATGACAAGATGTCCTTGATCGCATTTCGCCATGATGCAACTTCACTGGTTGAGCTTACGTTTGAAAAGAACAGAATTGAAAATATGCTTCGCACGATGAGGCCGCAGTATGGCACCACTGCCCTTTACGATGCGATCTATTTTTCGGCCGGCAAACTGGATACTGAGCTGGGAAGAAAAGTCTTGATTCTATTCTCCGATGGTCAGGACAACACCAGCCGGCATCGGTTGAATTCTCTTTTAGATGAAGTAGCCGCGCTTTCTGATATCACGATTCTCTCTATCGGTACGCTTTTTCAGAAGGAAGAAATCAACAGATATGGCGCGATAGAAGAATACAAAAAGGGTCGGGCTGCGATGGAAAAATTGGCTGAGGTTACAGGCGGTTTCAGCATTTTTCCAGAAAATAAAGCGGCCCTAGAAGAAGCAGTAACCGATCTGCGGAGCCTGATTCGCAATCAATACACGCTGGGCTACTATCCAACAAACCGGAATGCGGACGGCACGTGGAGAGAAATCAATCTTGAGTGCAAGCGAAAAGGAATCCGCTTGTTAACCCGAAAGGGCTATTACGCGCGACGTTAGTGGTGCGGACGACCCGTCCGCAAAATGGAGACAGTACCCTATCGTGGCTGGCGGGCGAAGTCGCCCGCACCACATGGTGTTATAATCGCAGCATGCTGCCCTCAACCATTTCTGAGAACAAGAAAGGCATACTGGATGAATGCTCCAATAAATCGATCCTTGTAGAACATCTACCTTACTACTACCACGTTCACCTGAACATGCCTTGCAACCAGAAGTGCATCATGTGTGTTCCGGACGGCAACCACAAAAGGGATTTGCTTTCTTTTGAAGGATTTCTCTCCTTTTTCGAACAGATTCGTCCCTATGCCGAACACATTACTTTAATTGGCGGTGAACCTCTGATGTATCCCTGGATCCAGGAAGTCCTTGAGCTTCTGGCTGACCATCCGATTGCGGTAACAATCAACACGAACGCAACCATGCTGAACGAGAGAATCATTCCCAGGCTTCTTGCGCTCCACGAATTGAACCTTAAGTGCTCCATCGACGCCGCGGATCCTGCGACCTACTACAGAATTAGAGGGACGGACGTTTTCGGGAAAGTCACTGAAAACCTGGCGCGCTTTGCAGGTTTGACACGAACGATGGAGAACATTCGCCTCATTCCGGTTTATGTGGTCATGCGTGAGAATCTTCGGGAAGTGCTCCCCTTTCTCGATTTTGCCGAAACTTTAACTCCGCACAGGGTGGAGTTTCATCCGGTCCGGCATGTGATCAACTGGCACGTTACCAATGGGACGGGATGGATTTTTGCAGGTAAAGAGCAGTCCTGCGAATTCTTTTCAGAGGAGTACAACTCGGTCATGAGACAAGCGGCAGAAAGATGCGAAAGAACAGGAATCTCTTACGAAGTGCAATATGTCTGATCAGAAAAAGTATTTTTGCAATGAACCATGGGATGGCATTTTCAGCATTGAAACAAATCTGGATGTCACTTTCTGCCCGTGCTTTCTTAAAATGAATATCGGGAATCTGAACCAAAACTCGCTCAAAGAAATCTGGAACTCTAAAAAGTTATTGGAACTAAGAGTAGCCTTCAGTAAAGGAGAGCTGCCCACGATTTGCGAGAAGCAGCTTTGTTCTGTGGCACTCAGCAAATCACGTGCTAGTGCCCTGTAACATATGAACGTTAATGACTCCTCCCCCTTTGAAGGGGGAGAATCACTTTAGAACCTTGTGTTACAGTGCATCAGTGTTTAAGAAGAACCAGGTCCATCTTATCCTCTTACTGTCCTTTCTTCTGGTCGTATTCTTATCAAAACTGAGAACACTAAATACTCCATTCTACTGGGACGAGATCGGCTGGATAAGGTCTGCCTACTGGCTTTCCGGTGAAAATCTTTTCAGGGCGCTGCCAGGGTTCCATCCTCTCGGAACGTTCTTCGGACACCCTCCGGGATTGCATGTTTCCATGGCTTTCTTATTCAAACTGTTCGGAAAATCAATCTGGCTGGCACATTTCTTCATCGTATGCATCTCCTTTGCCGGCGTTTATTTTACTTACTTGCTGGGAGCCTATTTATTCGGAACACGTGTCGGAGTTTTCGCCGCGCTCTTTTTGTTCTTTACTCCTATGTATTTTGCCCAGTCCGGAATGTATCTCGGGGATGTGCCGGTTACAACATTCGGAGTCATGAGCCTCTATTTCGGGCTGAGAAAGCAGTACCTGCCCTATCTCATTTCGTCGATGTACCTTGTTTCTATTAAGGAAACCGGAGCGGCTATTGTTCTCGCGTTTCTCATTTATCTCGTCATAACGGGATACAAAAAAGAATCAAGATTTGGCGTGGAAATCTTGAAATACAGCATTCCCCTCTGGGCAATTGCTGCCTTCTTGCTTTTACAGAAGTTCACGGCTGGAAAATTTGTGGGGATCTATGCGTTCGAATATGACATCTACAAACATACTTTCGCGCAAATCTTTGAGGATTTTGTGCTGATTTTAAAATGGATTTTCATTTATCAGTATAGATTTCTCTTTACCCTTCTCATTGCTTTGCACTTCGTTATCAATCGTAAAACAGCATTCAGGAAAGAACTTCTCCTTTTCTTCATTGTTATGCTGCTTGCGACGCTGCCATTCTCATATTTCATGTTTCTCCCGCGTTATCTTTTACCATCCATGCCTTATTTGTGCATAACCGCAGCATGGGCTATTTTTGAATTAGTCCGTTCGAACAGGCTGAGTCTAGGATTGAGCGCAGCCATTGTAACACTGTATGGTTTTTCATTAGCAGGCTCGACTTCCTACGGTAATAACGAATGGAATATGAAGTACATCAATATCGTTAACATGCATCGGTCCATGTGTGAATATATTGAAACTAGATTTCCCCGATCCTCCATACTGGCAGTGTTTCCTTTAAACTCGGCCCTGAGCAAACCCGATTTAGGTTATGTCAGCAAACCTGTTCGAGCTGTAAGTCTTACCAGGCACATGAAAACGAAATGTTGTGATCTCGTTGTTTTCTCATACCTTTCGGACAGAAAACCGCCATCACGGTGGATGCAGTTTATCAAACAGGATCAAAGGCTGCTGATTAAAAGAATGAAGGCAGAGAATTTTGTCACGGAACTCTATGGGGCAGCCCTTCCTGAAGCACCGGGAAACCAGAAGCATGGCAAGTAAAGACCTTCCTCCGATTGAAAATGAAGCGGCAATCATTGACGGAGAGGAGGCCACAAATCCTCTGGAATACTTTAAAAAGGTTGCGCCTTACCTGAAAGTTGCCAGGATTGACCACTGGTTCAAAAATATTTTCATGGTTCTCGGCATGATCGTTGCAATTGCCCAGAACGACATCGTTGTAACCCTCCCTCTGATATTGAAGTACAGTTTCGCTGTTCTACTCGCATGCTTCGTATCGTCGGCAAACTATGTAATTAATGAAATATGGGATGCCGAATTTGACAGAAGGCATCCCAACAAAAAATTCCGTTCTGTGGCAACAGGCAATGTCTCTGTTAGGAAACTCGTCTTCCTGGAAATCTTGCTCGTGACCGTATCGATGGGACTCAGCTACATCTTTTTGAACCCGGAATTTTCAATTGTGCTGGGTATATTCTTCATCATAGGCGGAGTCTTCTATAACATCCCTCCCATCAGAACGAAAGACTTGCCATTAATCGATGTTCTGGGTGAATCCATAAACAATCCACTCCGGTTATTGTTGGGCTGGTTTGCAGTTGTGAGCTCGATCAACTTGCCCTTGACAGGAATCATCTCTTACTGGTCTTTCGGAGCGATGCTGGTTACTGCGAAACGATTAGCGGAGTTCCGCCATTTCGGGGACCAATTGGTCCTCTATCGTCCAACTTTCAGGTATTACAACAATTCCATATTGATCTTTATGTATTTTGCATTTGGACTCATAACGCTTGCCACCTTTGTCTTTCTGGGAATTAACTATAATTTCCGTTTGTTCTTCGTACTTCCTCTGCTGCTGATATTCTTGATCTGGTTTTCTGTTTTAACCTTTCAAAAAAACAGCATAGTCAAAGAACCTGAGAGGATTTTTGAAAAAAAACTTTTTGCGGCTTATTGTTTTCTGTCTCTGGTAGTTTTCACAATGACAATGCTTCTTTAACTGCAGCATCCTGAAGCAACAGCGAGGTCAACTGATTTGCGAAGATGGCGTTTGCTTTCTCGTTAGGATGCTGGTCAAAAGGCAAGATCCAGTAAGCATGATCAGGCTCCCGAGGAATGTGCGTCAAATCATAGTACTGAACTCCACGGGTGGTGAGTTCTGCCATAATCGCTTTATAAACCGGCCGGAAGCTATCCTTCCTCACATCCACCAGAATCGGAAGAAGTACGATTCGAAGGTGCTTGCCGTGACTGTTGGCTTCTTTTTCCAAGTCGAGGATGGCTTGTAAATTGCTCCGAAAGTATGGCGTTTGAAAAACAGCCGGGGAAAGTAGTTTTTTAATCCTGCGTTTCCTGTCGAAATAGGCGCTTTTTTTCTTCGCGAGGAAGTATACAAGTTTTGACCGTTCAGCAATGAACCACCATTTCTTGGAGACGTTGAGACTGATTACATGACTCGTAGGAAACTCAAGCAGGTCGTTTAAATGGAGGCCATAAAGTATGAGTTCGTGTTCGAAGAGTTGGGAGCACTTTTTGTAGATCGATAAACATTTTCTGGACTCAGCTCCGGGTGCCGCAAAGTTCCAGAAGTTGACGGGAATTTGCTGTTTTCTTAACTGATCCTGCAACTTGTAAATGTAGCTATCTTCGTAGCGAAGGCCGAAACCGAGAGTGAATGAATCTCCCAAAACGAAAACGTTGAATCCGCTGGAATCACGACTTTTTGACTGCAGCCATCGCGCTCCAAATTGATCGAAGTTATAATGAATCATCCCGCCACTTTTTTCATAGTAATGCCGGTTATCGAATTGAAGTGGGTACAGTTCCTTCATGGAATGAAACGGCTGCTGAAAAGCCGATTTGCCGATTTTCCTGGTGTACTGGTAGGGATTGTTTGTCTGGAAGTCGTGATCTGGAAAGATTCGCAAGTAAGTTTCCAGGGCAAGCAGCGTGAATACCAGGCTTGCAAGCGCCAGGAGAATCTTTTTCGGATAGGCTAATGTCTTTCGGGGCATCTAAGAGTCACTCTTCAGTTTAGAAATATCCGAGTCACCGTTGCTTGAGAAGAGCTCCAGATAGCGGCGAACGTTCTTTGCGATATCGAACGAATTTTCCACTTTCCTACGGGCATTTTCACCAAGCTCTTTTCTCAAGGCGGGACTCTCCATCAGTTTTATCATCGCATCAGCGAGAGCCATTTCATCATTTGGCGGAACGAGTAAACCGTTTACCTCATGATCTATGATTTCGGGAATGGCCGTGACCGTTGTAGAAATCACCGGGAGTTGCATTGCCATGGCTTCAATCAATGCATTGGGAGTGATGTCTCTGCTCCCATCTGTCCCTATTACACTTGGCAAAACGAATAGATCCGCGCTTTCGTACTTCTGCAACACTTTTTCAAACGGAAGAATCCCGCTGAATTGAACAGTATCAAGAAGTTCCAAATTCCGGTGTGCTTTTCTCAGATCTAAAACGTAATTGATAAACAGTTCATCTTCGGGTCCACCAACAATTTCGCATCGAAACGGAATGCGGCGGTCTTTCAGGATCTTGCAGGCCTTAAGCAGGTAAAGGAGTCCCTTTTGTTCGATGAGTCTGGACACGCTCAGCACCTTGAAAATTTCCGGCTCCGTTTCCTTCGCGCGTACTGTGACAAAGCGATTCAAATCGATGCCGTTGTAAATCTTGATGATTTGATTTTGTGACTTTTCCCGAACAATCGATTGTAAATAGGAACGGTTGTACTCAGAATTCGTGACAACAAAACTTGCATTTTCCAGATTCTCACGTAGTCCGAACAGATAAGTTTTTCGATGAACCTCGTGCGCTCGCGACTGAACAGAATAAGAAATGCCCAGAAGTTTTGAAGCTAAAAGCGAAAGAAATGCGCAGCGATCGGTCCAGGGTGAATGAATATGATTGATCTTTTCCTCTTTTAGAATCCCTGCCAGGTAAACGGCTTTCGAGAATACTTCCTGGTCACGTGAGAGATTCTTAAATGGGCTGAACCGGTGTGTAATGACAAAAAAGAACAAGTTGAAATATCGAACGGGGTTTCTGAAGAAGAATCGCATTTTGTATTTCCCAAGCTCTCTGATTTTCAGAGGAAGCAGATACCGTGTGCGCGTCAGCAGGGCTTTGGCGTTTTCATCCGCAAGAATGGTGTCCTCCGCTTCATCGGCCAGGATGAGAACGGACAATCCGGAATTCGTCAAGGCGGAGAGTTCGCGATTCACAAATGTCTGACTCAATACAGGAAAATGCCAGATGTAGTAAGCGATTCGCTTCTTTGCATCGGGGGATAGGTTGTTTTGCGTGTCCGGGATGGGCCACTCAGGGAGCCGAACTAGAATTTTGCGATACAACAATTGTAAAAGTGAATTCCATATTCTTCGAAAGCGTGAAGACAGCGTGTTTTGTGACTTTTTGTGTTTGTCTGCCAACGCCTGAAGTCCAGCTGCCACAGAGAACCCTGCAAACAATGTTGCGAGGATCACAATCAACCCGCGGGGCTGATTCGGCTGGCGCAGGAGATAGGCCGCTCTTCTGGCCCAACTCAGTAATGAGAGTGCCCGGTCAAACCACCTGGGATCAACTCTCCAACTGTAGAGATGCTCGGGAACTACGCGAATTCGAAACCGTGCTGCCATGATCTTGAAATACATTTCATGATCAGGATCGAGTTTCGTGTCTTCACGAAAGTTGCCCAGCATCCGGACCACCTCGGATCGATAAATTCGAAAATATCCGGCTACACGTGATCCATAAACAACAAATTCCTTCCAGTAATCCGAATCGACACCGGTCCATTCGATGAGACGTTCCCGTTGCCTGCGGAATTGATCCCGGTTGATATTTCCCTTCTCATCGAGCCGGAAATAGTAAGAGTGAACGCTCCCACAATCCGTTTCTCCTTCAAACTCATGGAGCATTTTTTCCAACGCTCCAGGAAGGAGGATGACTCGCGCATGCATAGTAGCGAAAAATTCTGCATTGCTCTGTTGCAGAGCGGAATTGTAAGCGCGCGCCGGAGTGATGAATTTGCAGGAAAGGAATCGAATCCGTTGATCACCAAACGATTGCACAATTGCAGCCGTATCCTCGCCGCCTGTGATCAGAAGTTCGAAATTCAGGCCTTTCTGTTCCAGGACGCTTTGGATTCCATTTCGGATTTCGTCACCGGAATCAAACGCATCCATCAAAATTGTTAAATGAGTCATGCTAATCAATCGACAACGGATATCGTTTCCAGCAGGTTTCGATAGGAGTTCTTATCCAGAAACCAGCCAATGTTATCCGGGAATTTCCTGGTGAGGGAGAGAGAAATCTTTTGCGCGAAGTTCTCAGGCGTAAAGGGGTCGACCAAAAGCAGCTCGTTACAGAGATGCCAGTTGCCGCAATTTCTTGAGGTAACCACATTGCATTGAACAGCAGATGCTTCGAACAAAATTCCGGGGGCGGCGTCAAACGAAGAGGGACAAACTACCGTTTTTGAATTTCCCATGAGGGCGAATAACTCCTGGCGATTTCTTAAGAGGCCATGGAAAACCGCCGGAATTGAATTTTCTTCAGTTTCCCCAACTACGTGGGTGGTCACGTTTTTTAGTTTGCGCGCGATTTTCTGGACAAACTGATAGTTTTTTTCCGGTCTGTTCCAGGAGCTGGAAATAAATAATACGTCGATCTCTCTTTCTGAAAAGGGTTTTGCAAAACGCAAGTGTTCCAGACTTTCTTCATAGATCCATTCGGCAAACCAGATCACTTCGGAATAAATCTTGCCGGAATGAAATGGAAAAAATTTCTCATATAGAAATAAAGTCATTTCAGAATGTGTGACAATAAGATCGCAAGAGTCTACAGCTGCTTCTTCTTCACGGCTGGAAATGTCGGGACGACCCAGGGCTGACTCAAGATTTTCTTTCAAGTGAGCGAACGTTCTCGCTTTCCTCCTGACAATGGAGTCTTTCATTTGCTGGCAACCTGTTGTGACAAACACGAGTTTCTTTTCCGGTGTTGCCCGCTTCATAACCAGGGAAGCGATGAACCCTGCTCCGATCAGTAAATCAGGCGAAATCTCCTGGATCCGTTGCGTCAATTCCGGGTGTTCTCCATATAGCGGGTTCCCGAGAACGACTGTCTCGACATTCTTCAGGTGTTTCGGATTGCCGAAATCCTGCCCTAGGGCGAACCCGTAATAATCCACATCCTGTTCTTCAATTAGATTCATATAGTGAACCTGATAAGCATCCTTTTGCATTTTCTCAAACAGGCTGTACGCAGCCGTGCTGGCCCCGCCGTAACCGGGAACTTCATAGCAGCCGAGAAGAATTTTTTTGTTCACTATCGCGAGAGTTGATGTCTGTGAACGACGCCTTGGATCGCGGTTTCGTATTCATGAAGGAACGAACTTAAAGGGCGGCTGAGTGCAACCTCACGCGCGTTTCGGGCGATTTGTGAGCGTAATTCCGCGTTGCTTGCTGCAAAAAGGATTTTCCCTGTAAGGACATCCACGTCTCCTGTGGGAAAAAGCAGACCTGTCTTCCCATCATGAATCACCTCGCGGGCAGAGGGAATGTCGCTCGCAATCAAAACGCGTCCACAAGCCTGAGTTTCCAAAAAGACCAGCGCACGCGCTTCCATCTCAGAGGGCATCACAACGATGTCCGATAGCCTTATTAAATCAGGGACACGATCGTAATCCACCCAACCTGTAAACCGAAATTGGTTTAAAAGATTCATTTGGCGACAGGCCGTTTTTATCGACTCCTGTAATATGCCGTCTCCGATGATCAGGAAAATCAGTGAAGGATCCTGTTCCAGCGCATTTTTGGCTGCATGGACGAAATCAAACGGACGCTTGAGCGGTTTTAGATTTGAAATATGAGCGATTACGATCTGTTGTTTCGCAATCCTAAACTGTTGCAGCAAGATTTCATCCTTTGCTTCCGGACAGAATCTTTCTACATCGATGGCATTCTCAATTACGATTGCTTGAACCAATCCCAGGTTGCGGATTTTTTCCGCAAGGTGCTTTGCCACGACAATGATCAGGTCCGTCTTCTGGAATTGTTCCAGAAATTTTGATGCCATGGCTTCCGGAATAGTCTTCTTCAAAATCCCGGCAGTTGTTGTTCCCTGAATTAGAAGGATAGAGGGCACCGAATACTTTTGAGCGAGATCGGGAACATGCAAAGCAAAAGTCTCTCTACCAATGAGAATCAGATCGGGCCTGCGCTCAGACATCATGCGGTGTAAGGCTTTCTGAATCTGTTCTCCTTCCTGCTGCCGGTAATCTTCGGGAGGCGGAATGTCCGGAGATGTTTCGAAATAAGGGAGATGAATTCTCGTGATTCGCAGCTCCGGATGGGAATTGGCAAATGTATCCATTGCTTCTACTCGAAGAGTGGGAGCAATTGCGCGTATGGTGTGTCCCGCATTTGCCAATCCCTGAAGGAGCAACGAACCGACGATTGCCGTCCCTCCATTATGCGGAGGCAAGGTACCAACATAAACCAGATCCAGTTTTCTATTTTGTTTGCGCAATGCTGTATTTCGTTAAGAATTCTTTCAAAACCTGCAGATTTTCGCCGGAACACCCCGATAAAGTGAATTGATAAGTCCTTGTCGTGCGGATCAATCGCAGAGCGCGTAGAAATCTCCGAAACACTACAGGTATTTTCGATAATGCATCCCACGAAGAATGGCTTAAGAGAAATTCCAGTCCCTGATACAATCCCACGCCGATCACAGCATCGCGGATCAAGACTCCAAATGTTTTCATTTTGGAATATTTCACAATGCTGGGTGCACCATTTAAAACTCTCCGTCCCACCAGAAGTATTGATTCTGTCAGCTTTCTGGTTTCCGTTTTGTCTTTCCAGTATTCGCAATCGATGTAATATTTCCATCCAAATTCCATGCGGTTCACCTTGTACACATACTGCTCGGGAATTTCTTCAATTAATTCCCGATTCAAGACTCCAATCGGTCTTGGAAATGGAAGGATTCGGCCGTGCTGATCCAAAATCGGATCATCATCGGAGATATAGCGAAACTCCAGTTCTTCGATCAGGGCGCGGGCCATGGTGGACTTGCCGCCGCCTTGAGACATAAGCATCAACACAGCAAGATCGTTATAAGACATGGCCAGAGCGTGGATGCGCAAGAGCCCTTGCCGATCGCAATGCTGGCCGAGAAGCGAAAGTACCAACAGATAAAAAGCTTCAACCAGAAAATTGCGGTCGCTACCGTAGATGTGGAAATGTGAATCGCGCTCACTCTGAACGACAACCCCTTTACCGAAGTAATCGATGATCTTTTGGTCTCTATCCTGATACACAATGTTCCGGGGAGTTGAAAAGGCCGCCGGTAACGACGGAAAAGTTTCATAGGGAGGATCGATTTCTTCAATGACTATTCTTGTCGTGCGCGGGACAAGCTCGCTCTCTGAAGCCACAAAGAAAACAAACGGCCGGAGCAATTCCGGCATGAGATTCATAGATGTGGTCTTGCATTCAATCACGAGCCCGTAAATATCCAGGTAGGACTTAGTCTCCGGAGATTCCGCTAACATCTGGTTGTGCATTAATTCCTGTGTGTTCATGCAATGCCGTACGTCAGATTATAAGCGGACAGCCGTTTCCGTCATAGATCTACGTAGCGGTACCGGATGGATCCGACGATCTTCCCCGCCTTCTTTCCGGAGTTAAACATCAGCTGGCAGCGCGACCGCTTTCGCTCGTTGCCGCGAATGGACTCGACGAAACTCGAGGCCAGATCCACATACGTACGTTTGTTCCACCTGCGATGACCGAACTGCTTAAGAAGCCAGTCATGTTTTTTCAAGACCGGCACGGAATAATATCCATGCAAGAAACCTTCGTGCGTCAATCCCCAGTAGTTGTCTTCATTCCTGTGATAAACGATTGCGTCCGGACTGAAGACAAATCGATACCCTTTTTGAAACAAGCGGTATGAGAGATCGACATCTTCGCAGCGCAACAGGTTTTCATCAAAAAACTCGAGCTCTCTGAGAATCGAAGCGCGCGAAGCCCAGTTCATGGTAATCGCATAAGGGGGCCGGTAAAGCTCAATCGCCTTGCTGTGATCATGAATGTTCTCTCCGAATTTTTCGATATGGTTGCAGGGTTGTTTTGAAAGAATCCGTCCGCCCACAACTGCTGCGTCCGAATTTTCTAAAGGAAGAATGAGGTTCCGGAGCCAGTCTTGTGCCACAGTGCAATCGGCATCGGTAAACGCAATGACGTCACCTGTCGCATTCCGCAAGCCTCGATTTCTGGCGGCAGACGGCCCTCTCTTTTTCTCATGCAAGATTCGAATTCGTTCGCCGTAACGATGCAAAATGGCGGATGTTTTGTCGGTTGAGTCATTATCCACGCAAATGATTTCAAAACTTTCTTTGGGAAAATCAAGAGCAAGCAAGGACTCGAGGCATTCTGCGATTGTTTTTTCGCCGTTATAAACAGGAACGATGATGGATATTCCGGGGAGATCAGGCATCTTTTATTTGTACTTCTCACGGTAATTCTGTAGTGACCCGGCCCCGCTTGTTTCTCTAACCCATTTCTCGAATCTCGATTTATAGAGGCATTGGCGAAGATAAGTCACTCTGGCACGTGAGATTTTCTTTTCGATTGCGGAGGGACTTGCTCCATGTTTGCGCATGATTTTCCGAATCTCTTCTTCGTGCACACTGAGTGGAAGATGCGTGGTCAAACGATAAGAATCGCGGTGATCCCTGTACAGATAAAGACACTCCTTAATGGCCACGAAGATCGCGCCGTTTTCAGCCATCAGCCAGGGGAAATCGTAATCGTCGGGCCCCACAGAGTTCAATGTTTCATCCATACCGCCGAAAGAGAGCGCCTTTGTGACTCTCCAGCATAGAAGATGTTTTACAGGAGAAGTCCGCAAAAAATCCTCAATGCTGAAACGGTCCTTACTGTAATAAACAGAACTGATCTGACGATCCTCCTCATCGATAATCATCCTGGAAGAATGAAAAAAATCGGCGTGGGGTTGCGAACCAATATTCGCGTTCAACACAGCAACAGCATCCGTTGACCACATATCATCCGAAAGAAGAATCCCGACAAAAACGGTTTCAGCGCGCCGCATTCCCGTATTGAATGCTCCGGCCAGTTTTCGCGCCTCGTTTTGAATCATCCGAATGCGGGAGTCGGCCAATTCATTTTGCAGGAGACTGGAAAGCCGCGGATAATCACGATCTTCCACAATAATCAGAAGCTTCCAGAACGGGGAACTTTGTTTCTGCAGTGATTCGATGGCCTTTCGCACGTAGGGAAGATGGTAATTTTTCAAAGGCATCAGGGCGGTGATCCGGCAATTTTCTTCCATCAAACCTGTTCCAGCTCTTCTGTAATAAGTCTATTGTAAACTTGAACGCGATTTTCCCAGGTGTGATTGTCGAGAATATAACGAATCGCAGATTGCCGGTCCCAGGGTGTGCGCCCAGCTTCCAAGACCTTTTCCGCCATCAGTTCCATATTACCGCTTTCAACAGAAAATCCGAGTCCCGATTCATGAATGAGAAAATCGTTCGGGAATCCCGCCTCTGACACAACAGGAAGTCCTGCTCTTAGGTAGTGATAGATCTTACTGCTTTCATTGTTTTGATGAAATTTTCCCGAAGAAACAACCACGCCGACATCAGCAGAACGCAGATAGTCCCACGTTTCCTCATAAGGAACTTTCCCCAAGTATTTTACAAATGCAGCATCCAGAAGCCTGACCTCGCCCACGCCGATCATGAACAATTGAGCTCCGGCACTCTTTAGAATTCTTCCCAATTCGTTCAACTTGCTAACCAGAACGGCATTCGCTTCCGGTTGCCTGTCCAGCGTGTATATGTTTCCCGCGAACAAGCATCGAATCCCCGCTTCCTCCGGAAACGGGTTCTTCCGGAATTCTGGAATCTGCTTGTCTGCTGCGCCGGGAACAAGCAAGATGTTTCCATTGGATTGAAAGCAGCGAAGCCACAATTCTTTCGCCTGTGGCGAAAGGAGTGTCACGTACCTGCTTGTTTTTTGAATCCGCAGTTGCGTTTCATAGAGTTCTTTTCTCAGCTCTCCGTAAAAATAAACACCCTCCATATCGTGAGACGCGACCACCGATCCGAGCTTCGAAATGATAAACGGATGTCCGGTCCCCCCAAAAAATTCCAGCGTTTCAAAACCGCGATGGAATACAGTTTTAACGACATCATAGTCCTGCCAGTGAACGTTTTTCAGTGAAATCCTTCTGAGGTTAGGGCCCATCAGGATCGGCGATTTTTCCGGAATCGGTTCTATCGTTGCGATGTCGACCTGATGACCCAGCGCGGCCAATCGTTCAGCAATTTTTAGCCAGCGGATATAAGACATATCCACCGGCACAAAATCCGGTTTTTCCCGGTTGTAGACACTCACGATTTTGGCCATGAACACCTAACCCTCAGCACGCGTTATTCAGAGTAACCTGAGCAGCGACCTCATTCAACGTTTTCAATTTGCCCAGCTTTGAGATTTTTTCCAGAAAGCCCCTGTAATACGGGAGCCATTGATGAGCATAACAATCATGAAGGCAAAAGATGGCAGAATTCGCTTCGTTGATTTTCTGGATTGCTCCCTTCTCCCAGTCTTCGTACCTCATTCCTTCTTTGTACATTGCAAAATCATCAAATAAGACAGGCAATTTTACCAATCGATTGATCATTTTCGGTTCACGAAAGCCCAGTGAACGCACTGAGCTTGCAAGCCACTCGAAATTATGAAACGCGAGATGATAGTCATTGAGTCCTTCCGTGATTTTTGACTGGGGAGGCCTGTATCCCTTGATCCTGTAATCTATTTTCCTGCATTCCACCAGCTGAAAAGGGATCTCATCATCGATCCCATGATTGTATGAGTGAAACGCAAGGCAGTGAGCGTCGCTTTCAATTCTTTCCCGAACCCGCTGAAATACGCACCCCAGAATATTGTACGTTGCCTTTACCTGAAATTCCTTTTCGATTCCCAGCATCTGTTCAAGGTGCACCGGTGATTTTTGATGAGCATATTCGGCAAAAGGCGGATCCGCTTCCGTATGTCCGAACCCTTCTTCAACATCGTGGCACAAACAAATGATCTTTCCGTTACTCAGTTTCTCTTCATACATTTCCGGCCTGACCATGCGCCCCCGGTTTGCATCTGTGTCGATACTCCACCACTCATCCTTCCTGGAGGCCTGAAAGAGCTCGTTAATATTTCTGTCATAAACCCTTTCAAATAATTCTCTTTGCACGTTTCTTTTTGGATCTGTATTTTTAAGAGCAAGAGCGGATGAACACGAATGAATTGGATTTAGTTTTTGCTCGTACGCAAAATTCAAAATGGCATTGAGAAGCAAATGATGCCACCCTCTGAACCTGTTTTCGATTCTTGTCTTGTGTTCTCTTTTTCTTGAGATCCGCTGCACCAGATCCGAGATGTGAACCATCGTGTAAAGGCTGGTTCCCTGGATCACGATGTTGGCTGTTGCAATCTGTCCGGTATTTCCAAATTGCTGTTGATGCCAGACCAGATCATCGTCAAAAAATAGATCTTGCGGGAATTCATCGATGACGGGAGATTCCGCGTACAATACGACTTCCCAGATCTGGCTCAGTTCGCAAGGTCCGCACATGCGAGTTGCCAGTTTCAACCCGTCCGGGCCGCATTTTGGCAGGAACAGGATTCTATGAGGAAAGAAATAGCTTCTCTTATACCCTTTTGAATAAAACTCTTCCGCTCGATCCCGGCCAAATCTCCTGTATCGCGTACAGCCCTCCACAGTGATCATGGAACAAATCTACCAAATTCCCATCGGGT
>JAKEFK010000306.1 GCA_022616075.1 bacterium | reverse complement strand
CTCAACCAGCTTGAAACAGGGCTGAGGGATGTTTATTGGATTCCTCGCCGTTTACCTGAAAACGTAAAATTCATTGTCAGTTTCAGACAGGATGATCCGGACGGTCAAGCATTTTTTGAGCAACTCAAAGAGCACGCCCATATCTCCTTCATGAAAGCCTTTGTGGACCCCGAAGACCGTAGACAATTGTTGAAGAAGTATCTCTGGCAATACCTGAAAGAGCTAGATGACAAGCATCTGGAGGCAATTGTTCAGCTTCCAGCTGCGCAGAACCCGCTTTACTTGAAGGTTCTGTTGTCGGAACTTCGAGTATTCGGAGCTTTCGCAGGACTGTCGGAAAAGATTCAAAAAGATTTCGGAGAATCGCCGGAAACTGCTTTTCAGGGTGTACTCAAGCGGCTTGAGACAGATCCGGCCTATTCGCCGATCAGCACAAAAGAATCTGTACCTTTGCTTTTCGGTTTGCTGTCTCATGCCAGACGCGGCTTGACCGCAACAGAGCTTGGAGAATTGCTTCTGAGCAATCTGGGGATGCAAAAAAACAAGAACACCCGGGAAATGGCTGCTGATACTATCCATATGCTTCTTCGTCAGGTTCGACCTTTCGTTTCGGTTCGCGATGGCCGATATGATTATTTCTACGAAAGTTTCAAGCTTGCTGCGATTCAAAGATACAGTAAAGAAGATCCAGGGGATGCCGAAAAGAGATCCACGCAGGAATGGCATACCTTGCTGTCGGATTATTTCTATCATCTGCCAACATGGGACGAAGAGAGACGGCCCTGTATTCGAAAAGTTTCCGAACTTCCTTATCACTCAACCCTTGCCCTGGATTGGATTCGAGTTAAAGAAACCCTTTCGGACCTTGATTTTGTTGAAGCGAAATGTACGGCAGGACTCGTGTATGAGCTTCTTCCGGATTATCAACGCGCCATCGATCAATCAAAGAACGCGGGTGTAATCCTGGGACCGGTTTCAGAATATTTTCAGTTTGTTCGAAATCGAGCGCACCTGCTTTCCCTCCATCCTCAGCTCACCTTTCAAGAAGCATCGAATTTTGTAGAAGGTAGCGTGGCATCTCTAGATGCGATGGAGCGTTTCAAGAATGGAAAAGAAACGAGATCCTTTTTTCGTCGCTTGAATAGAGAGTCGGGTGAATTGATGGAATCTCCGATCCGCAGATTCTTACGTCACGATTCCAGTGTTTATGGCTGTTCTGTGTCATTTGACGGCAAGACTATCGCATCAGCAGGCTGGGATGGATTACGAGTTTGGGATTGCGCAACAGGGCAGCAGCTCGATCCGGATCCTGTGCTTTCCGCACATTTGGGATACGTAGCCTTCACGCCAGAAGGCCTCTGGATCAGCCATTGGGACGGCATGAACCGGTTCGGCGAGCTCGAACTGTTGCAAGAGAAGACATTTCTTCCTTTGAAACGTTTCAAGATACCGGATGAAAGCCCGGGAGATGTGGTTGTCACTCGCGATGGGAAGCTTCTCGCTTACAGCATGCAGGACGAGGTTGTCATTCTTGATATTCCGGCCGATCGAAAGAGAGTCCGGCTGAAAGAAGTTGCCGGGCAAAATGTTTCTTTGTCTTTTTCTGCGGATGGGCGTTTTCTTGCCGCTGTCACGCGCGAAGGCAATATCTGTGGCTGGGACACTTCTACATGGCAGGTCGTGTGGAGAACCAAGGACAATGACCTGAACGGAATGCCAGCAGATTTGCGTTCCTGCTCGCTATCACCCGATGGATCGATGATTTCTTTGGTTCGAAGGGACGGAGTTATCTGTATGCAGGTGGGTACATGGCGGCCCCTGGCGATTCTTCGCGGTCATAGTCGCGCAATCGAACAGTGCATTCACGCAAATCATCATGAAATTCTGACCTGTTCACGCGATGGCCTCATTTTGGTTTGGCAGATTTCAAACGCCAGCTCAAAACTTAACCTACCTCCTGAGTTTCTTGATTGGACAACGAAAGAGTCAGCATACACATCTGTCAAGTGGCATTCCCGTGCCATTCCTTGTTGCGCCTTTTCTCCCGATGGATTGAAAGCTGCCATCGTTCATGCGGGCAAGCATATTGGAATTTATGACGCTCAGGATTTGCGGCTCTCCGTTGAGCTGGAGCAGCTCAGCGCGCATCGATCATCACAGGGACATGTCCCTTCTGTCTGTACATTCTCTCCCGACGGTTCTTCTTTGTTATGCGGTGAGAAAACAGGAAAAATCGTACTCTATGACGTTAGAAATTCGAACGAGCCGGTTTCATTTCCACAATTTCTTTCTTACGAAGTCACTTCCTGTTCTTTTTCAAAAGACGGCACGCGCTTTTTGTGCTCTTCGGAAGATAGAACCATGCAGCTCTGGGACATCGCAACCAGAAAATTGGTATCAGCTAGAGAAGCTCACTCAGGAATTATCCGGCAATGTTGTTTTTCCCCTGATGGCAGTTCTATCGTTTCTGTCTCCGATGATCACACAATAAAAATCTGGGGGAGCACAACGCTAAAGCCGATCGGCGTTTGGCGCGATGATCCTGTCCCGATGCGATGCTGTTCTTTTTCTGCAAACGGATCAATATTCGCAACCGGATCCGCCGAAGGTACACTTTCCCTTTGGAATTTCAAAACCGGTAAGTTGATCAAGAAGCTGCGGCCTTGCCAAATCGCCATCAATTACTGCTGGTGGATGCCGGGTGATCAATTCGTCATTGCTGCATTTCAAGATGGAAGTCTCCGTATTGTAGAGATCCAAACAGAAAAAATAGTTTCGATGTTCCATGCCGAAAGCGAGCTGATGTCGGCGGCATGTACTACTGACGGACGCAGATTCCTTTTGAGCACAAAAAACAATTCATTTTCATTTTTAAGATTGGAGAACTGGCAGATTCCATGATATCCGTTAAGGAATCGATCAAATTAATTCGAACAAGAGGCGTTGACTTAGCAGTTGTCTACTTATGGGATCGAGGATTGAGGTTTAGCGAGGCGATTTCACCGGAAGGGGCAGAGAAAATTGTGGAAGAGGATGTAATGCGTTTCTATGCTGAACAGGATCCAGTAGGAATGGCATCTTGTTTGATGCAGTGCGTGAACTTTCCTATTAGTTTTGATTTGTTGCCATTCTGCAACCTCCTTTCGGATTGGGGCCTTGACTTGTACTACAAGGAACATAATCCGGAAGCTTCCTTACAGTGGATGCAATTGAGTTGCGGGCTGCTTCCAACGCGCACGGAATCGATTCGAGGAGTCTTGAGTGTGTGTCTGACCGGAGAAATCATCCGTCCGGAGATTGCGTTGCCCTATATGGTAATACTTTCTCATTTAGATCCGTCTAAAGATGAAGTTCATTATGTTCTGAAGCTTTTGCTGGAGAAGAAACGGCGGCTTGTGCCTCCGAAGAACGAAACGTACCTCGGCATACCCGGGAATTCAGAATTGCAAAATTCAGAGAAATGGGACAAGAAGTGCTGGAAGCTGTATTACTCGAAAGAGATAGTGCAGCTCGATTGCCGCCTCGCTGAGCAAGAGTATGACGTGGATCCTGTACCGGAGAACCACGCAAGGCTTCTTCAATTACGCCAAAGGGCGTCAGAATTGGAAAAAGAGTTTCGGGACCACGAATGGAGCTTTTGGTCGATTTAACCCGGAACAGGAAAGTTGAAGATGTTTGGTTTAGGGGAATTATCTGCTGCCCAAACTCGTTTCCCATCAGGACTGAACTGGCATGCGATGATGGGAGTCTTTTGTTGATGATGCGCTACTTCTTTTCCAGTCGATGTCTCCCAAATTTTGATACTCCCGTTCCAATCTCCCGATACCAGGTATTTCCCATCGGCAGAAAAACAAATCGATCGGATGCTTCGTCCGTTCGCGGCTATTTTGATCACGTCATTTCCGGTTTCCGTTTCCCAAATCCTTATTTCTGAAGAATTGTTACCGGCTGCAACGAATTTTTCATCGGGAGAAAAACTGACCGCATTGACCACTGATCCTGCCTTGTTTGAACGGATCATTTTGCCGGATGAAACTTCCCACAGTCTTAGCGTTGCATCAGTACCACCCGAAACGATCCACCTGCTGCCGGGAGAAAAGGCGATGGCGGTTACCGCATTGGAATGTCCCTTCAATTGTTTCAGCTCATTGCCACTTTGCACATCCCAGAGCTTGATCACGCAATCCATATTCATGCAGTCGCTGCCTCCCGATACAACGAACCTTCCGTCTCTGGTGATATCAACCGCAGTGGCGTAATAATGTTCTTTGAGGATTCGGGATACAGAACCCTTTTGAACGTCCCATACTTTTACTGCGTAATCATTACCTCCAGAAATTACCGATCTGCCTGAGGCAGAGAAAGTGACGGAGTAGACGGGATAAGGTTTGGAATATTCAAAAAGCTCATTGTCCCATGATGCAATTTCTTTTCCGCTTGCCGTTTCCCACAACTTGATCGTGCGGTCTATACTTCCGGAGACCAAATGTTCGCAGTTCGGAGAAAAAGCTGCCGACGTAACTTCGTCAGAATGAGCTCCCATCGAAATCGCCTCCTTGGGATATGTTTCATTATATACGCATACCCGCAATCGCTCAGGGTTCTTTGAAAGCGAGCTCAAACGTGTAACGAGGACGCTTTCGGAACAGCAGGATGTTTTCTTGCTGGAAACCATGAACAACATCCAAGAAGTAATCCCCTATCAGGGCTTCTGCGAATACCAATGGGTCAACAAATGCACAAAGTGCATTCTCGGGTCGTTCGTTTTGAAACCACATTTCGCGGAATCCTTCATCGATTGTTTCAGCAAAGTTGAATCGCAAACGCAAAGTCCGTTTCCAATTCTTGTTTCCCCCGAAAGCTCGTTGAATCCATTTACATACCACCTCTTCTTCCTCTTCCGGTAGCTTGCCGATGCACGCTAAAACATAACGCACGAGCACCAGAAAGACAGGTTTTTTGGAATACGGCCAATTTTCTATCTGCTCTTCTTTCTTCCTAAAACACCACATCTTCTCGTTTCATCCTGAGATGAATAGAGCAATCTCCATACCATTACTATTCCCCAGGGCGTTCGGTAGATATACGTGCCTTGACCTCTTTCCAGTACAATAGGTTTCATCGGTTGAGTTGCTCACGGCATCGAAATTGCTCAGGGGATAGCTGTATTTGGAACTCAACACCATGAGGGATTGGTATGGATGAAATTGGCCCCGCTGCCACTGGCAATTCCTTGCTGGTTGATGCAGACAAATTTTATTGTTTCCGCTCAAATCTACCGGCCAAACGATTTTCCATGGGGAGTCGTTCTATCAAATCCTGGTGGAAATTCTGGTAATCAAGCGATGGCCGAAAGCTGGCAAAAGATCTTCGTATTCATCAGCAGCACGTTCAATGACATGCATGCTGAGCGGGATTATCTCATCAAGCGTGTCTTTCCAGATCTGAGGGATTGGTGTGAAGCGCGCAGGCTGCGTTTGATCGACATCGATTTAAGGTGGGGAGTTACCGAGGCGGACGCTTCCAGCCGTCGCGCGTTAAAAGTCTGTCTGGAGAGGATCAATCAATGCCGGCCTTTTTTTGTTTGCTTTCTCGGTCAGCGGCACGGATGGGCTCCAGGTGAGAAAGGCATCTCTCAGGATACTTTCGATGAATTTCCCGATCTGCGCAATGAAATTCATCCCGCCGCTTCGATTACAGAGCTGGAAATCCGCCATGCCATCCTTCGACCCTTCGCTTCACGCGCAGCAGAGTCATCCCAGCCGGTTCGTCCTGAGCCGGCAGCAAACGCTTTCTTTTATCTTCGTCAGCCGGATTATTTGCCGAAGATTGCCGGTCCGCGCCAACTGTTGACCATTTATACAGATGAAATCGGACCGGATGAAGAAACGCCTGATGAGCGGGCGTTTCGTGAGCTTTGCCGTACGGGGTTAATCCGTCTCCGGGAAAATGAAATTCCACAAAAAGCTCCGTATCCACCGGTTTCGTATGCGGCCCAATGGAACTACCAGCTCACGACTCCCGAGATCGCTCTTCCTTTGATTTGCCCTTACAGTGAAGAGGAAAACGTTCATAGATGGCGTAAGACGTGGAGCCGCTTTGCAAGGATTGAGATTCCGGAAAATGCCGTAGAGATTCCTGCCGATCAGCGGAGCGCGGCGGAAGTATATAACGCCGGATTGACACGTGGTCGTCTCTCCCAGTTCCGTTCTGTTCAGCCAGTCAGGAGAAAATTTGATGCCGGCACGGAGCTGGCAGAAATTGTCCGGCATGATCTGCAGCTTGCCATCTTATCGAGATACCCGAACCGGGAGCAACTCCCGCAAGTCAGCGACCTTCAGCGCGAAATCGATCAGCATGAAGAGTTTATTTCTAATAGTTTAGAAGGGTTTGTGGAACGCGCCGACGACTTTGTCGAGCTCGATAATTATCTAACGGACGACTCCAAAGAACCACTAATCCTTACCGGCGCCAGCGGCATGGGGAAATCCACTTTAATCGCAAAATGGGTAGACCGATGCAGGCAGAAGATGGAAGGAGTAAAAGATTTTTCAATCCATGCACGATTCATTGGTCAAAGTGACCATTCCTCCAGCTACTCTTCACTTTTACGATTTCTGCTCCTTGAAATTGCGGATACCACTGCGAAATTGCCCGAAGAGGTTCCTTTGGATCCAAAAGAGCTTCGGCAACGCCGCCACGATCTTTTTCGCGCCATCGGAACTCGCGGCAAGACGGTGCTTGTAATGGACGCGCTCGATCAACTGGAAACAGGACTCTCCGATTTTACGTGGCTTTCTTCCGACTTGCCGCAAAATATCAAGCTTGTGCTCAGTATCCGCGAAGACATACCGGAAGGGCAGGAATTGTTGAGGCGGCTGGAAGGCCTGTGCCGGTTCGTTCGAGTGAAGACTTTTGATTACCCGGATCGGGAGCTGCTTGTAAAATCCTATTTGGAACAGTATTTGAAGAACCTCGATCCCAATCAAATGAATGCATTGGTTGATTCTCCCGGCGCACACAATCCTCTTTTTCTGAAGATCGTTTTGAGTGAACTCAGAGTTTTCGGCGCTTTTGCAAATCTGAAAGAAAAGATTGCACAGGATTTCGGAAACGATCCGATTTCAGCGTTTGACTGTGTTTTGCAACGGCTGGAAACAGATCCGGCTTATTCGGCCCTTTCTCCGATGAAGGCTGTTCCGCTTCTGTTCGCACTCCTGGCGCACAGCCGTCACGGTTTATCGATTGAGGAACTGGTATCCATGTTCCTCCGATCGCTTGCGCTACCCGATAACGAAGATTGTAGACAGGAAGTTGCTGATACGTTGCATCTGCTTTTTCGTCAGGTACGGCCGTTTCTTGCGCGAAGAGAAGGGCGTTACGATTACTTCTATCAAAGCTTCCGTTCTGCTGCGCTGAAACGATACACCGATCCTGCAGGTGAGCATCCCTCGAAACGGTTCGCAACCGAATGGCATAGAATCATGGCCGACTATTTTCAAACTCTTCCTGTCTGGGAAAAAGCGCCTGAAGGTACAAACCAAGGAATCGCCTGCGCTCGAAAAGTCTCTGAGCTGGTTTACCATCTATGGAATGCAGGCGCAGCAGAGGAGCTGGAAACACTTCTGAGTGATCTCGATTTTATGGAGGCGAAAGCCTCGGCAAGTTTGATCTACGATCTGATTGAGGATTATTACTCTGCCGCCAAACTCCTTTCGATTCGGGTCCGATCGCTGGGGCCGTTTCTGCAGAGTAACGGCAGCATCTTATCGCGCTATCCACAGCTTCTGTTTCAGCAAGCCGCAAATTCGCCGGAAGGATCCACGGCTTCGGAGATCGCGTTACAAAGAATCAAAGCAGGACAAGAGAGGCGTTCCTGGTTTCGACTGATCAACCGGAAGCAGCAAACTTCCTCATCGGTCGTGACGTTCACAGGGCACACTGCGAGCGTTTATGCATGCAGTCTCTCAATCGATGGATCTACGCTGGCCACGGCAGGCTGGGACGGTCTCCGAATCTGGAATGCAGAAACCGCAGAGCAATTGGTTTCCGATCCGATTGTCTCCGGCAAAATCGGCTTCTGCCAGTTTACTGAAGAGGGTCTGTGGATCAGCTACTGGAGTGAACGTGATCGCTACGCAAAACTTCAATTGCTGGAACAAAAAACATGGCGGATCCTCAGTCATTTGGATCTCAAAGACCTTCCTCACCAAACCATAGCCATTTCCCGCAAAGGAAAGCTTCTTGCGGCTGCTGTAGGCAATGAAATTTTCCTATGCAGGAATGATTTAGGAAATCTTTCGTTTCTCATGAATCTGGCTGGGCCTTCATTCGATTCGGCTGGTCGTACTCGAGGTCTGAAAGATTATTTTCACGAATTAGAGCGAGCCCATGTGCCGCATCACAAAGCAGCTTTTTCCGCGTTGGCGTTTTCAGGAAACGGCAGTCTTTTGATTGGCTGCCAGGCCACAGGCAATGTGCATGTTTGGGAAACAGGCACCGGGCAAAAAATTCTGGAGCTTCCGCCCGCGGCTCTTGATTTGCGCTTTTGCGCCTTATCGGAAGACGGTTCCGTTTACGCAGTTGGGCGTCCCGATGCGGTGTTTTATCATGAATTAAAAACCGGCAAGCTGCTTTCCATCATCACTGGACACAGCGCTCCGCTGGAAGGATGCTGCTTTACGGCGGACGGATCACGTACTCTTACCTGCTCCAGGGACCAAACGGTGAGAGCATGGGACCTTCCGCGGCGTGAGGAAACTGTGGAATTAGCGATGCCGGAAAAATATCGTGAATTCACCCGCTGGAAAGGTGGCTTTACTGCCACCAGTGTCGGCGCCGCCCATGCAGCCTGCTGCTGTTTCAGCAACAATGGAGCCTATGTTGCCATCGTGCGCCCGGGGCAGGGAATCGGAATTTACAGCTCGCGCGATCTCGAGCTGGTACGCGATGTCGCAAGATTCGAACCGACCGATCTCGGCTACCATGAAGAAAGCTACCCGACCGCTGTTACTTTTTCTGCCGATGACCGGATGCTGCTTGCCGGAGAAAGTTTTGGAGCCCTGGCGCTCTACGATTGGGCGAACGGTTCTGGCGATAAGTTTCCCGATCATCATTCTTACGCTGTAACGGATTGTGCCTACTCACCGGACGGTCAGTTGGTATTATCGATATCAGAAGACCGTAGCTTTAAACTCTGGAACGTTCGAAAAAATAAATTGGTGCTAAGTAGCCTCGCTCATGAAGGCATTATTTACGCGTGCGCCTTTTCGCCGGATGGAAATTCGTTTTTTACGGCTTCTGCGGATTGCACCGTCAAACAGTGGAATTTGATAGGCAAAGAGATCGGGAAATTCCAACATCCTGTGCCGATCCACGCTGCTGCCTTATCCAATGATGGATCTCTTTGTGCTGCCGGCGGATCTGATGGCAGCTTCTTCGTTTGGGATTTGAAGAAGAAAACAATTGTTGAGAGACAACGAACCTATTGCGAACCTGTTCGATCCATCGGGTGGAAAGATAGACAGCACCTGGTAGTTATTTATGAAGATGGAACCGTCCACGTAGTAAGTATGGAAGATGGTACGCTCCAAGCATTCTTTGTGTGTGATATGCGAGTCACGGCATGTGCTTTGTCTGCGGACCGTTCTCAGGTTCTGTTAGGCACGAAAAATCGTGAATTTTTGCTGAGGATAGAAATTTGAAATCGAATCAATATGGAGGAATCCATGGAAAGACCGTCGTATGAAGAAAGTATTCGGGTGATCCGGGAGCGGGGTGTGGATGTGGCCCGAGGATTCTTGAGGGAACGGGGTATGACTTTCCGTGAACCGCGCGACGAAAGGGAAATCGAAAAGATACGGGACGACATAGAGCGACTCAAAGCGGAAGAGGATAATGTCGGCGCCGCTTCCTGCTTGATGCAATGCCACAAAATCATGGAGCAGCATCCGGTAGGATCAGAGGCTCCTTTGCTGTGCCGGGAAGTTTACGGCATAGTCAATCAGCAATATTCAGACGATCAGTATTCGGAATCCGCACTTCGGCATTTCCAGCTGGCGGCTGCTTTAAATCCTCGAGATAACTATGCGCTGGGAAATGTGCTGGATGTTTGCTTTTATGGTGAGGAGCGGCGAATGGATGTTGCCTTGCACTATATGGTAGTTCGTGCACACATCGGTGGAGGCGATGAAGTGGATTATGTGCTTAAGCAGATTCAGGAATCAGAGTTGCGGATTTCTGAGCCGGCAACACCGGAGATACAGAAAGAAGGGCCTGCTGCCGAGCCGATCTACACAATGGCTGGTGGAAACATGCAGAGAACCGGCAGTGTTGCAACCAATCTCGTTCCGCCGTTGGAACTAGTTTGGACGTTTAAGGCAGGTTGGGTCGCCGGGAGTCCTGTGATCGCAGGTTCGATCCTGGTTATCGGAGATAAACAGGGGATGATTCACGGACTGGATTGGAAAAACGGTCAAAAAAAGTGGGAACGAAAGCTAAACGCGGAAGTTTACGGCACGCCTGCCATACTGGGGAGTCGGGTTTTTTTAGGTGATTCAACACATGCGTTGTGTCTGGACCTACATACAGGGGAGGAAATTTGGAGCACGATGGCTAGAGAAAAAAAAGGATTGGAAGCCAGTTTCTCCATGATGGGTTGCATCCTCTGTTTCAAGGATCGCGTGCTTTTTGCGGATTCAGAAATCGCATTGTATGATGCCGACACAGGTCGCCTGGTTCACAGCGAGAGGACCGCTAGCGATCCAGATACACATCTGGGTGCCTGCAGCGACGGTTCCTACGTGTATTTTCCAAGCGGCCGTTCCATCGTGCGATTGGATCCGACTGTTGGAAAAGTCCAAAGCGTCTTTGGAGCTGCCGAAGGTTTTTTCACAGGAAAAATCATCGCAGGGCCAATGATTGCAGAAAACCTTATAGTATACGGAACAAATATTTCTACGATTGAAGCACGTTCTCTTTCCAATCTGAAACCCTTGTGGTCCTTTCAAGCCGAAGGAAGTCGTGAATTTGTACAGTGCAGGCCTGCGTACGCCAACGGCCGATTGTTTTTCGGAAGCGCTGAAGGTGATTTTTACGCAGTAGATAAAAATACAGGAAAAATGATCTGGAAACAGAAGCTCGCTGGACCGGTCGAAAGCTCACCGCTCGTTTGTGGAAACGTTGTCTACATTCCGGCGAACGGTTTTTTTGCGCTGGATGTGGCGGACGGCAAAATCCTGTGGAAAGAAGAGTTTAAGATGCAAATCTCTTGCTCTCCTGCCGTTGCCGATGACCTTGTCTTCTTTGGATTCAACCAGCTTTACGCGTACAGAGGAAAAATAATCTCTGCCGCAACACCTTCTTCGCCAGGTAAACCCTGGTGGAAGATATGGTGACCTGCTGATTTCAATAATTATTGAAATATGGGCAAGCCAGACGTCAAAGAGTATGAGATTCAACTGAAGGAGGATTCCTCTCTCAGCCTTCGCGAAACGAGCGAGTATTTCGAGCGGAGGGGAACACTGCAGAAAACCTTAGTAGATCTGGCATCACGCCTGGAAGATGCCGGAGTCGATTATGCAGTGGTGGGCGCTCTTGCGATGCGGGAACATGGCTTTGTTCGAGCTACCGTTGATATTGATCTGTTAATGCGTCCGGAAGGTCTGGAGAGATTTCAAAAAGAATTTGTCGGACACGGTTTTCGTCCTGCATTTTCCGGAGCAAACACATCTTTTCGCTCAACAGATACTGGTGTACGAATCGATATTCTTACTACTGGAGATTTTCCCGGAGATGGCAAACCAAAACGTGTCTCGTTTCCCGAACCTGCAAGCGCTTCGATTCTGCGAGATGGGATCCGTTACCTGAAACTTGAAATACTGGTTGAGCTGAAACTCGCCTCAGGCATTTCCGCGCCACATCGGCTACGCGACCTTGCCGATGTTCAGGATCTGATCAGAGAAGCAAATCTTCCGCTCGAATTGACCGCAAGTCTGGATGAAAGTGTCCGCGATACCTACCGTGATCTCTGGCAAAAAGCTCAGACCATCGATCCTCTTCAGGGAAAGTAGAACCACTTGAGTTTCCGATGTACTACTCGAATCAAGCGAAAGGGGAAGTAAATTGTCAGGAGAAGATTCCGCTTTAAGCTCAAGCGAACGCGTCGTTCGCGTTTTCATTTCATCAACGTTTCGCGATATGCAGGGCGATCGCGAAGAATTGATGAAACAGATCTTTCCTGGGCTGCGCCGAATGTGTGAAAGCCGCGGGGTAGTTTGGGGTGAGCTTGATCTTCGTTGGGGTGTTACGGAAGAACAGAAAGCAGAAGGAAAAGTATTGCCGATTTGTTTGGCGCAAATTCGTCGCAGCCGCCCTTATTTCATCGCGCTTTTAGGAGAGCGTTACGGTTGGGTGCCGGAACAAATTCCGGTTGAATTGCTTCACGCCGAGCCGTGGCTCGCAAAGTACAAAGACAGATCGGTAACTGAACTAGAAATCATTCATGGAGTTTTGGCAGATCCAGCAATGGCCAAACACTCATTCTTTTACTTTCGCTCTCCTTTAT
>JAKEFK010000305.1 GCA_022616075.1 bacterium | reverse complement strand
TGTTGAAAAATCCAGATGCTGGCGGTCCCAGTTGGAGCGCGGCCATCCTTGCCCGCAAAATGCTCGTCGAGCGATCAGGTTTTTGCGGACTGGAAGTCCGCGCTCCAACTGATTTTTCAACAAGCTCGGCTTCCAGCCTGCAAAATCAATGCGGTTTCTTTTTTACTTTCGTTTTCTTTGTTTGAACTTTCTTCTTGTGAACAGTCGTTGTTGTTTTCTTTTTGATGACCTGCTTTTCAACGTGAGTTCTGTGGACTGCGATACGGGCATTGACTGCGGGAGAGTATTCCACTCTGCGAAACACATGAGGTCCGCCTCTCACTTCTACAGTATTAATTTTCACGACTGCGATTTTACGATTGACGACCCGTTCCACGTCCACGATGCGCGGCGCGACACGAACAATCTGAATGCTGGCGCGAGGACGAACGCCTGTTGCAATCCTGAACTTAAATACATTTTCACGGGTAAAATCTCTTACGGCTACGACGTTCCAGTACCGAACTCTGCCCGCCACCCATGGATCAGGCAGTACCGCACCTTTCGGAGCAAGTGGCGCCCAGCCAATATGATCGCCGTATGAAATCCAGTTTACTCGCGCGGGAGACCACTCGTAACCCGGGATCCAGACCCAGCCGACCGGCGGTTCATAATGCCAGTTGCCGTAGTGATAAACGGCCCATCCGTAAGGTTCATATGAAGTCCACATCCATCCCTGATCTGTCCAAACCCAGTCACCATGATCAAAAGGACGCCAGGATGCAACTACAGACGGTCTCCAAACCGAGCCATATTTCGGTACGGTCACCCAGTTGCCGTAATCTCCCAGGAAGTGAAAATCAGCTGTGTTCACACCAACCGAGACGCTTACAGCGGCGTGAACCGGGCTGTCAAGAGCAAAAACGCCCAAAACAAGTAAGAAGAGAAGCCATTTCTTGCGCATATTTCGTGATACCTCACTTTCATTATAATCGGTGTAAGGTAAAATTTTTCTAACCGAGGTAGCGTGAAACATGAAACCTAAACGACAAAGAATGAACGAGATTCACTTCCTGGCTGCCGAACTTTATGGATATAGCTACAACAACTATGAAAATCATCTGGCAGTCCAGAACGCACGGTTTACGACATATATGCCGGAAGGGGCTCGAATACTGCAAAGAGCCGAAATCGAGCAATGGCCGATCGAAAAAATTGCAGAAGCACTCGAACTTTCGATCGAGGAGACAAAGACGAATGTCGAAGATTTCAGGAAAGCAAAAGAGATCGTCTTCGCCACCAATGCATCGGAGTCATTCAGAAATTCAGTACGGCAATCCATAGAAACGGCGATCAAAAACGGGCTGAATACAGCGGATGATGTGGATGAACTTGTGATTCAGATCTGTTTCCGCGCCTCCGATTTCGGCTATCTGCTGGACCGTGAAGGACACAGATTGTCGTACTACAAAAGATGGTTACAGCGAGAGAGGGGAGTTGATTACTCCGGTATAGGCATTCCCAACCTCGATTGAGTAAACATTGAGGGTCCGTTTTAGCGACTTGAATGTTGCAACGGCTCGATTCCGGGAATGCCTTCGGCAAGAACCAGACTGGACAGAACTTCCACCTCAGCGATAACGATCCTGGAGAGATCCGGATCTTTCGCCATACAGTGTTCGATGATCCATCGCAGTGGCCCGGGAATCGTGGCATCAATGGAAGAGACTGCTTCCGGATCCCTTGCGTTCGGTTTTCATTCAAATCCTGAAATGTAATCCGGCGACCGTCAGGCATCCATCGGCAACGCCCTCCTGTGGTCAGATCCTATGGCGGCTCGTGTATCGAACCCGAACGTTCAACGGAAGAATCACGTTATCTGATAGTCGAACTACGCGAATGGTTGCGTACGGATCGATTCTTGCATCGGGAAATTCAGAGATCATGAAAGGATTACGAACCACGATTATGATTACGATTACGATTCACGATTACTAGTAACCGGCAGGGGCTCCGCCTCTGCGCGGATCGGAAGCTCCCAGGCGAGTTCCCGTTCTAGGATCAATCAGAATTGCGTGCACATCCCCAAGATAGTCAGTGTCACGGAAGAAAGACTTTTGGGCGAACTTATGTCCTCTCAGCTCCAGAGCTCTTTGCGTATCTTTATTCAAACCGAATGGCTCAAAATAAATCTCATCAGGCATCCATTGATGATGAAACCGTGGCGCGTCAACGGCCTGCTGAACGTTCATGCTGAAATCAATAACGTTGAGAATTACTTGAGTGACTACACTGATTATTGTTGGCCCTCCCGCACTACCCAAAGCAAGAAATGGTTTGCCATCTTTCAGTACAATCACGGGCGTCATGGAAGAGAGCGGCCGTTTCCAGGGCGCGATCGCATTCAACTCCGATTGCATTAAACCGTAAAAATTGAGCGTTCCCGGTTTAGAAGTGAAATCATCCATCTCATTATTCAACAGAAAACCTGCGCCGCGCACTGTCACGCCTGAACCAAAACCGTCATTCAGAGTGAAGGTGTTGGCTACAATATTTCCATCGGGATCCATCACTGTAAAATGAGTTGTATTGCCGGACTCCTTCAATGGAATTGTGGCAGGGTTGATTTTGGTGGAAGGAGTCGCTTTTCGTGAATCGAGGGTGTTGATGGCTGCAAGAGCGTGTTCCTTCGAAATGAGCCTCTCTACAGGCACGGTGACAAAATCAGGATCACCTACAAAAACCGCGCGGTCAGCAAACGCTCGTTTCATGATTTCGATCAGTGGATGAAAATGAGCAGCCGAGTGAAATTCGGTGGAGCTGAGCTTAAAAGATTCCAGCATGTTCAACATCTCAATCAGAGCAATCCCGCCTGACGAGGGAGGTGGCATCGTAATGATTTCATAACCGCAGTAGGTTCCATGAATCGGCTTCCTGAGCGTGGGCTCGTATTCCTTCAAATCTCTGGCTGTGATCGTGCCCCCATTCTCTTTCATCTCTTTGAGAATCAATTCAGCCGTTTCCCCTTCGTAGAATTCACGTGCTCCCTGCTGCTGGATTCGCACTAATGTTTTTGCCAGCTCCGGCTGGGTAAATCGCTCCCCAGGCTGGTAATGTTTTCCGTCTCGAAGGAAGATCCTTTTTGTTTCCGGAAAAGAGGAAAGTATCTTCTCGTACTTCAGAGTTCTTTCCACTGTGATCGCGCTCAGAATAAAACCTTCTTCCGCAAGTTTTCTTGCCGGTTCGATCAGTTCGGTCCAGCGCATTTTGCCGTGTCGCTGAAGGGCAAGCGTCAAACCTGCAACTGTGCCGGGAACAGCGGAAGCCCTATAGCCGATCATGGATGCATTTTCGATCACGTTTCCTTTCGAATCGAGATACATATCCCGCGTTGCCGCCAGAGGCGCGCGTTCACGGTAATCGATCGCTTCTTCAGTACCGTCCGCCTTGCGAATCAGCATAAATCCGCCACCACCAAGATTTCCTGCCTCTGGCCAGATAACGGCAAGCGCAAACGCGACGGCCACGGATGCATCGATCGCATTTCCCCCTTTTTGCATGATCTCTACTCCCACACGAGACGCCAGCTCATGTACCGATGCCACCATCGCCTGTTTCCCTTCCAGAGGCCGGCGTGAAGCAGCAAAAGGAAATGAAGACAAAAAGAAAACAAGAATGAAAAAAACAAGGACCGCCCGTTTCATGTGCATGATGATAGCACGCGAGACGTCAGGAGAAATTCGGGTTGCGGAAAGGAGAATCGATCGGAAAAGAGAGTCCGAAGGTGCGATCCAGCGTGTGGATTAGCTCTTCGCGTGATTTCAGCTCGCGCGTTTCTTCGTGGCCGCCGCGGTCGATTATAAACATCTTGTTGCGCAGTATGAATCGTGCTTCCGAAGTCGGCTGCTGAACAGTCAGAGTCTGCACAAACCGGCTTTCCGGATGAGTGCTGGTAAACCAGTTAGCCACTTGAAAGTCGACAGGTTCACGCGCTTGAGGAACAAACGCATACAAGTCGATCCAGCTTGACTGACGCAATATTTGTAACACCATTATTGGACCTTCTTCGACGATCCGGTACTTCCACAAGAATTGGTCGTGTTCGTTGCCATCCATCGGAACCGGCAAGAGAAGGCCGTCCCCTCCGAAACCAACGTCCGCCAGGTAACTTCCCTCTTTCAAGGTCACGATCAGCAGCATGTGCGTTCGTGGCGCCATTATGGATCGCCCCATCCTTACGCGCGCTTCGCACGCTATAACGTCAAAGCCGATTTCGGTGAGCAATGCTTGAAACAATGTGTTCTGTTCAAAGCAATAACCGCCTCTCTTGTTCTGAATCATCTTACGTTCCAATGCTTCCAGCTCCAGTGAAATATTTTTCCCCAATTGAATATCAAGATTTTCAAAAGGTATGCGCGTTGCATGGTGCAGATGAAGATTCCGCAAAGTCTCCAGATCCGCTCTTACCGGACCATTCCAGTTGATACGTTGAAGGTAGGCAGTGGTATTCATAGGATAAGGATAAACGAAGAACGGGGCGCCGGCATCTTGCCGGCTGGAAGCCGGCGTTACAAACTGCTAGCATAGATTCTAAATGCTCGGTAAAACAATTTCCCATTACAAGATCATTGAGAAGCTGGGTGGCGGTGGAATGGGAGTCGTGTATCGCGCGGAAGATACGCGCCTTGGCCGCAAGGTTGCCCTGAAGTTTCTCCCCCCGGAAATGTCGCAGGACACACAATCGCTGGAAAGGTTTCAGAGGGAAGCGCGCGCAGCTTCTGCGCTCAATCATCCCAATATTTGCACGATCTACGATATCGATTCGGCAATTCCATCCGGTGACGAATCGGGTCCCGAGCCGGCACAAAATCCAATTCATTTTATTGTGATGGAAATGCTGGAGGGCAAACCTTGAAACACCGGCTTGTGGATGGCGCTGTTCCAATGGATCACTTGCTCGATTTCGCAATTCAAATTGTAGATGCGCTGGATGCTGCTCACGCGGAAGGAATCATCCACAGAGATATCAAGCCGGCCAACATATTCATTACAAAACGCGGGCAGGCAAAAATTATGGATTTCGGTCTCGCGAAATTGATGCCTGCACAGAAAGCAACGTCTACCGGCGGCGTTTCTACGCTGGAGACCGCGATGCCGGAATCGCTAACCAGTCCCGGCATGACGCTTGGCACGGTCGCTTACATGTCACCGGAACAAGCGCGAGCTGAAGAACTGGACGCACGCAGCGATTTGTTCTCTTTCGGCATACTGCTTTACGAAATGGCCACAGGCAAAATCGCATTTACAGGAAGCAGCAATGCGGTCGTATTCGATGCAATTCTCAACAAGCAACCACCTTCCCCGTTGCGTCTTAATCCCTCCTTGCCGCAGGAAATGGAACGCATCATCTATAAAGCACTGGAAAAGGATCGCGACATACGCTGTCAAACTGCAGCCGAACTGCGAGCAGATTTGAAGCGGCTGAAACGAGATTCAGATTCAACAAAGTCGGCAATGCACACTGCAGCTTTGGCTGCCGTCCCGCCTATGGATTCTGCGCCGAGCGCTGCCGCAACTTCGACACAACTCTCAGTAAAACCGGCGCTCAAAACGTCCCTTTGGAAATTTATCCTGCCTGTCTGCCTGCTTGTAATTGCACTTGCAGGATTTCTTGTTTATCGTAAATGGTCTCCCGCAAAAACGACAACGAGCGCGCCGGCTCAGGTAACGAAAATCAGCCAGTGGAACAAATCAATCCTGTCAGTCGTTTTATCACCTGATGGAAGGACCGTCGCGTTTGTTTCTCCAGTCGGTTCAGTGACTCAGGTCTTCGTTATGCTTACCTCTGGCAGCGATCCATTACAACTTACCAGCGATGAAGGAGGAAAAGAAGTTGATAGCTTCTCTCCGGATAGTAGAGAAATCTTCTACCGCCGTATGGGAGGCCAGGATGAAGAATGGGCAGTTCCCACACTGGGTGGCACTCCGCGCCGCGTGGTTTCAGGTGTGCAGTTGCAGCCGTCAGCGGATGGAAATTACTACTACTATTTGAAATCGGATAGCAAGGGAGTATTTCGCACTGGAAAATCGGGACTCAATGAAGAACAGATCTATTCCTTTGAAAATACAACAATGACACCTGAAGGGATCTTGCCTTATCCGGATAACAAACACTTGCTTATAGGCGCCAGTTGGCCGGGGTCCGGTGGGGCGCAGCGCACTTATAAGCTGGATATTTCCGCGCGAAAAATCGAAGACCTTGGTCGGGTTGAAGAAATTGTTGGAAGTGCATCCTGGCTGGAGCCAGGAAAAAGTGTTGTATTCGGACGCAGAGTAAATGGGATCGTGAATCTTTGGAAATATGAGTTCGGCGATCGTACTGTGACACAGATTACGTTTGGTTCCGGCCCCGATTTTTCTCCGATGCCGGATCCTTCGGGCAAAGGAATCTATTATGTCAACGGCAAGATATCGGGTTCCCTAGTGAGCTACAATGTTAAAACCGGCAACACATCAGAAATTATCTCACAGCTTGCCAGTCAGCCGATCATTTCTCCAGACGGGAAGCATGTGCTGCACATAAGAATCATCGACCCAGATAAGAATGAAGAATTGTGGGTCTCCGATATCGAGGGAAGGAATCCACTAAAGCTGGCATCCGCTGCAAGAATTGGAACAGGATTCTGGTCAGCGGATGGATCGCGCGTTATCTTCTTCGCAACCGAAGCCACTGATGAGATCAGAGCCTATATCATCGGTGTAGATGGCCGCGGACTCACGCCCATCGAATTAAAAGGACAGAACATTCAGAACGTCAGCTGGTCTATTGATGGAAAGCATCTTTATGTGACAACGGAAGAAGGTAATAAAAACGTTATTTGGATAACTGACTCCGATGGGAAGAATCCGCGAAAATTCCTCGAAAACTGCTATGCCATGGAGGCAACACCGGATGGAAAATACCTGATGGGTGTTGTGATGTCGGGCAAAGATACCGGTATTTATCAGATATCTCTGCAGGCCAGAGAACGGATGTTATTGCTGCCGGGGATCCAGACTTTTCTAGTGCGGATGTCGCAGGACGGCAAAGCTTTTTTATACACAGTTCCCGGAAAGGGTGAGATTCTTTTCTACCGCCAGGAATGGAAGGAGGGCAAATTGATCGGAGAACCGAAACTCGTTTTGCAACTGCCCTTTGCGTTTCCCCTTGCTTTCTTTGGAAATGCCTACGACTTCTCATCCGACCTCTCAACGATCGTGTACGCAAAACCGGGTGGACAGGCAGATTTGTACTACATGACTTATTCGGTGCCCACCAAGTAGCACAATTTTCTTCCTTTATTCGATAACGAACAAATTTCCAGGATTGTCTATTGAACATCATGTTCATTATTGAATACTCTGTAAGGCGCCATGATTCAACTACGAGACGTAACCAAGACTTTCCCCGTTGGAGCAGAGCAATTCAGGGCCCTCAAGGGCATTCATCTGGAGGTGGAGAGAGGCGAGTTTGTTGCGGTTGTTGGAAAATCGGGCAGCGGGAAATCCACGCTTCTTCACATGATTGGCGGCATCGATAAGCCGAGTGCGGGTGAAGTACTCGTCAATGGAGAGCCGGTACACCAAATGAGTCAGGATCAGATTGCAGTGTGGCGCGGGAAAAATGTTGGTGTGGTCTTTCAATTTTTTCAGCTTCTCCCCACGTTGACTGTGATCGAAAACGTGATGATCCCGATGGATTTTTGCAATTCCTTCCCGGCCCGTGCTCGCAGAGATCGCGCAATGGAATTGCTCGCACAATTCGACATCGCAAATCAGGCCACGAAATTGCCGGCGAGTCTATCCGGCGGGGAACAACAACGGGCTGCAATGGCGCGCGCGCTGGCAAACGATCCGCCGGTACTGCTTGCGGACGAGCCTACCGGTAATCTGGACACGAATACTGCGAAATCGGTCCTTCAACTCTTTCAAGACCTTTCAGTGAAAGGCAAGACAATCGTGATGGTGACTCACGAACGGGACATTCAACGTTTTGCAGGGCGCATGATCGCACTCTGTGACGGCAGAATCGACCATGAGAACGCGCTGGCGTAAAACCGTACGGGATCTCCTGCAAAACATTTGGCGCAGTCTGATGGTCGTTCTTGCGATTGCAATCGGTCTTTCAGGTTTCTCCTCTCTTCTATCCACGTATTCAATCTTGACTCGTGAACTCAATGAGGGTTACCTGGCAACGAATCCCGCTTCCGCAACGCTCTGGACCGATCGCATCGATGATGCTTTGAGCGCAGAATTGCGCAGGTTCCCTGAAGTTGCGCAGTTGGAAGAGCGTCGGATGCTCTCCGCTCGTGTTCGCGTAGGACCGAATGAATGGCGTAACGCGCTGCTTTTCGTCATTAAGGATTTCAACAACATCCGCGTCAACACGCTGAAACCACAGAAAGGGAAATGGCCAGCGGGAAATGGCGAGATTCTCATTGAACGGGATGCTGTTGCCGTAGCGCGAACAAAAATCGGTGCATCGGTGATTGTCAAAACTGCGAAGGGAACCGAACAATCCTTGCGTGTTACAGGAACCGTTCACGATGTCGGACAGGCCCAGGCACGGATGGAGCAAATCGTTTATGGATACATCACATTCGATACTCTGTCGCAACTGGGGGAAGTTCCGTATCTGAATCAATGGAAAATCATCGTAACGGGAAACCGTTTTAATGAAGAGCATGTTGATCGCACGATTTCGCAGGTAAAAATGAATCTCGAAAGTAAAGGTGCGCGGATCTCCCGAATGGAGATTCCAAAGCCAGGAAAACATCCGCATGCCGATCTGATGGGGACATTGTTGCTTTTTAAATCAAGCTTCGGGTTGTTCGCATTGCTCTTGAGCGGTCTTCTGGTGACGAATCTTATCTCCGCGTTGATGGCAGGACAGGTCCGGCAAATCGGAGTGATGAAAGCAATCGGTGCGACAAGTCGTCAAGTAACACAAATCTATATAGGTGGAGCAATCATCCTTGGCTTGATTGCGCTAATGATTGCGATCCCACTGGGAATATTCGCGGGCCGGGCGCTTGCAGATTTCATGTCTCGATTTCTTAACTTCGATTTGCAGAGTTACGCCATTTCGCCCTGGGTATTTGTGTTGGAAGTGGCGATCGGTCTATTCGTTCCGCTGGTTGCGTCCGCATTTCCTGTTTATAGAGGAAGTAGAGTTACGGTGCTGGAAGCCATTAGTGATTACGGTATCCCACAAAGCAAATTCGGGACCGGATGGACCGATAAAATGATTTTGCAAATCAGCGGAATCGCGCGTCCGTTGTTGCTTTCTATTCGGAACACATTCCGGCGTCGCGCGCGTTTGGCGCTTACGCTCGGCACTCTGGCAGCAGGAGGCGCCATCTTCCTGGCGGCCTGCAATGTGCGCGCTTCTTTCATACACACAATCGATCTTTTGTTCCATTCACTGCAATACGACCTCACTATCAACTTTGCTGAACTTTATCCGATTCAAAGGGTGGAACAGATCATGCGAAATACGCCCGGTGTGCACGATCTGGAAAGCTGGGGAATCGCAGAGGCGGTGGTCATTCACCCCAATGGCTCACAAGGCAATCCATTTCCCATCACAGCGCCTCCCTCACACACAAAGATGCTTGCTTTGAATATTGTAGACGGGCGTGGTTTGGAGCCTGGCGATACAAACGCGTTGATCGTGAACAACGCATTGATCAAAGCACAACCGGCCTTGCGTACAGGCGCCACGGTCCTGCTTCGCATTGGCGAAAAGAGAAGCACCTGGCGAATCGTTGGTCTGGCGCGACAACCCTTTACCGGAGCTTCAGCTTACACGAACTACAACTATTTCAGCGAAGCGTCAGGACAAGCCGGCCGAACCAGAAATGTGCGTGTGATCACCGATAAAAATGACAAAAAATCCGTAGATGAGATCAAACGCAATTTGGAACAACAGCTTGCGGCCGCGGGTTTGAGAACGACCAGTCTTACCAGCATGGCGGAACGGCGCCATGTGATCGATGAACACAATAGCGTGATTTACACTTTCCTGATTGTGCTGGCGCTTCTCATCGTTGTGGTTGGCGGACTCGGCCTGATGACGCTGATGAGCATCAATGTGCTGGAACGAAGGCGCGAGATTGGCGTTTTGCGTGCGATCGGCGCGACACGAAAAAAAGTGTTGTTGATGATCCTGACAGAAGGGAGCCTCATCGGAGCGCTCAGCTGGATTCTCGCAATCCTCGCCGGAACTTTGATCAGCAACCCACTTGGCAATTTTGTCTCGCAGAAAATGTTCCGAACAGAATTGGACTCTGCCGTAGATATATTTGGAATTTTTATCTGGCTCCTGATCACACTTCTGTTTGGCGCCCTCGCAAGCTTCTTACCTGCATGGAACGCTTCACGAAGCACTGTGCGGGAACTCGTAGAGTATGAATAGCAAAGTAGCGCGGGCGTCTCACCTGCGTTACTTTTGTCTGTACATTCCGTACCGCTCTGCGATAACGCCCATGTGATGTCGTTCATGTCCTGCAATAATATAGGCAAGTGCGCGAACCGAAATCGGTTTCTGATTGGAGACGCCTGTTGCAGTCCACGCGGAGTCCAGCAATTGTTCGAGCAACAAACGGGTGGAGACTCGCAAAGCGTTGTATTGCTGCAATCCTTTCTGAACGGGAAGCCGGTCGTAACCGGCCACGCGCGCATACTGCTGCTCATCAAAACCGGGCAATGGTTGCTCTTCCCCTCTTGCGATGCAGAGAGCGCGATAAGAAAAGATGCGCTCAGCATCCATAATGTGGCCAAGCACTTCTTTCAGGCTCCATTTTTCGGGAGCATAGCTTAATAGCATTTAATTACTCTTTTTGAAGGTAAGAATAGATCAGGTTAAATATTTTTTCCAAGGCCGGCGTTAATCCCGGGAAGCGTCAGCACGTGATACATCTCATACATCTGTTCAGGTGTGTACGGCATATCATGGTTCAGCCACCAGGTCAGGAGCGTGAGAAACGAGCTCACCATATAATGCACGATGACTTCCTGGGGCACTGGTGTTTTTTTGCCGCGCGGCGTGAGATGTGTTAGGTGACTGCCAGCCAAGTGGGAAATGTATTTGTACAGATATCTTTGAACAATCTCTCCACCTTGTTTTCCTACCATCGCTTTGTAGAAACGGTGATGCTCTGCGGCATGCTCAAAAAAGGCAAGGGTCGGTTGATACTTCTGAGCGGGTCTGTGCGGATTACCCGCAGGTATGTGGGAATCGAACTCCTCGATCATTTGCTGCAGGTGCTCAAATCCACTTACCAGAAGCTCATCTTTGTCGCTGTAATGTGTGTAAAAAGTTGATCGTCCCAGATTCGCGCGATCCAGAATATCCTGCACCGTGGTAGCTTCGTACCCCTTCTCCAGAACAAGAGATACAAGCGCCTCTCGCAAAAGCTGGCGCGTCCGCTGAACTCGGCGATCCAAAGGTTCCTTTTTTGCCGGTTGTAGTCTCTTCATAGTAACAAAACAGTATGTTCATTATTGAATACGTTGTCAATAAAATCACGAGGGGTGTGGGCGCGCTTTTGAAAAGCGAAGTTATACAACAGTTTTCAGTGGTTCTCTTGAAAGATGCGCATTCGGATTACGACGCTCCGGCCAAAAAATTGCGAGAGAATAGAATCCGGCCGAAACAATAATCAAACTTGGAATTCCAAAGAGAAACGAAACACTTTCAATCATCCCACCCAGAACTGCACCAAGAATATTCCAGCCCAGTGCAAATCCCGGTGACGAGCTGGAAGCAAGTGCGTCCGCAAAAAGAATTGCAGCAAAGAAAATAGGAAGCGTCAAAAGAAGTGTTGCTAGAAAACCTCCAACAATGTACGAGTAATCAAGAAAAGATTGCAAAGGGACAAGATAAGCTGCGGCAAGACTCCCAAACAGACCAATTGCGACCCATTTGGGAGTTTGTGCGCCTGGGCGGCCAAAGCGCATTCTAAGAAAGTTAGCAAGCAAAATAACGCTTAAGATCATTCCGATAACCCATGCATTTACCTGCCATGTGGTGCCGAAACAAAGCGCGAGACGAGAAACGTTGTGTACCTCCAGCAACATGAACGCGGCGCCCAACCAAAAAACTCTTCCCCGGAAAGGCTCTCCGGGAGGCCGAGCCTTCCAGATAAAAAGGGAGCACAAGGCAAAAATAATGATGGAAAGGATCAAAACGAGAATCGGAATGTGGGGCTCCGAAAGAGGCAGGAAGGGCCAGTTATCGGTTGAAGGAACAACTGGATTTCCTTTTACGGAAAATCGCTGCATCGTAGGAAAGAGCTTTGTGCGGGATTCAATAAGCGGCATTGATTCGTTTTCCGCAGTACAAAAAATGGCAATACGCCACCCGCTTTCCTGTTCCACCAAACCAAACAGAGCAACAGGTTCGTGATCGAATGCTTGCGTCAAATTCCGGCTCAGTCGGGCAGCTATGTAAGGACGCTCGATCCAAAATGCTATATTCAGCATGCCGCCGGGCCGGAGCCGTTTTCTGGCGTCTTCTAAACTTTCCACTGTGTAGATGTAATCATCCAATCGCACATTCGTGAAAGAGGAAAGCGCCGTATGAGAATCGAGGACGCCGAAAACAATTAGATCAAATGATTCGGTCGTCGTTCTAAGAAAATGTCGAGCATCATCCAGCACGACCCTCACTCGTGGATCATCGTATGGCTTCTGCGGATGCAACGCTGTCCCAATATCAACGATCACAGGGTCAATCTCTACCGCAGTAACAGATTCTGCGCCCGCGCCAAGAGCCGCAGCAACGTCATTTCCTGTACCGGAACCAAGCACCAAAACTCTTCCCGGAGGCTGATGCATCAAATAAGGAATCAACGTTACTTTAATGGATGGATTTTTCTCTTTGATCAAGGAAGGTTGCCTGCTCATCCATTGATGCCGGATGTTATTCACAAGAACATCCTCACCTTTAATCAGAGCAATCTTCTGATAGGGGCTCCAGAACACCGTTTCCTGAAAGTTATTGTTCGGAAGATGTGTCAGGGTTAATGCAAATATGACTGCAAGAGTCTCTTTTCTGGCAGATGGTGCGTGCGGCAAATATAAGAAGAGCATTGCAGCAGGAACAAACCAGCAAATCGGAGGAAGCTCCAACATTGTCATCAGCGTATAAGTAAGAATGCCTGCCAGGCTGCCGGCTACGTTGATTGAATATGCTGTGAGAGATCGTTCCGACATTTCCGCCATGGAAGATGCCACAATCTGACCGAAGGGAACCATAATCATCGCCAAAACCAGAAACAGGAGCGTCGCCCAGCCAATCGCAAAACAGAGTCCGACAAAACCGGACCAAGACAAAAAAGTCTCGTCCAATTTGAAAATCATGAGCCCGGGCAGGTCCGCAAGTATCAGGCTGATGCGGCGTGGACCATAATCGAGCAAAGGTTGCCAGGGAAGCTGGATCACCAGCGACACGATTAAAAGAAGCAACAGAGTTTGTAAGAGTTGTGCCGGCCTGCGGTACAACAAACAACCGGTTCCAAAACCGAGAAAACAGGCGATGAGGACCATGTTTTTGAAGTAAGCAAAAATGCGAACCTCAGAAGAGACCCAACGAATCAAGGCCAGTTCTAAAAACAGCCCGAGGGCGCTTGCGAGAAAAATAATCTTTCTGTGAGATGTAAGTGGAGCCGTTGAGGCCATGGCTGTGGCGAATATATCGAAAAACCTGATGATTGACAATCCTGAACAAACAGTGGAAACGAAGGCTTACAGCGACAAATCGCTACTAGGAGCCGGGTTGGTTGCCACTAACTCCTGGTACTCTTTTTTCACATCATTTATCTCGCGCTCCAGGACTTCGATGCGATCTATCTGATACTTCGCGGGCCTGCCTTCGTAAGACAGAATGGCGCCATATAATGCGTCGGTATGTTCACGCAACCGTGCTTCGCCAGTGATGGCTCCACCTTCTTTAGTAGCAACAATCTTCTTTCGAATTTCATCAAGCGGCCCGGAGAGGTCTTCGTTTTGGGCTCGAGAAGAGTTGATTTGGTCAACGAGATCGGTCATTTCGCCAAACATTTTATGCACGCGCATGGCAGCTTCATACTGCGCTTTGCGACTCGTTACATACCACAGCGGGTATGCGCCTCGCTCGCGCCTTGCCATCAAGCCTGCGAGCCAGCAGCATATGTCATCATATTTCTGGAAAGGGCACTTAGACGTGCAGAATAAGCGCAAAGTTTATAGCAGAAGAGCAGCAATTTTGTGCTGGTTGCTATGATCCGGCCTGGAGATGTGACGGTCCGCACATCTTAAGGCACGGTCGGCAGGTCGTTGCGATGAATGACCCCTCCCTTCATGACGAACTTGATACGCTGCAATTCTGTGATGTCATCCAGAGGGTCGCCCGCAACAGCAATCATGTCGGCGTACTTGCCCTGTTCAATGGATCCCACGCGATCCTGCCATCCGATCACTTCTGCTGCAAGGCTTGTTGCTGAAACTATCGCCTGCATCGCGCTTTCCCCCTGTTTAACGCGTAGATCAAATTCGCGGGCATTCTGACCATGGGGAAATACCCCGGCATCTGTGGAAAAAGGAATTCGCAATCCCGCTTGGAGCGCCTTCCGGAAAGTTACAGATCGAAAAGCCGCCATTTCGCGTGATCGTTGAATTTCAGATTCAGGAATTCCCAGTTGCTTTCCACCTTGAATCACTGCATCACCCACATACAGAGTCGGAACGTAGTAAGTGGGACCGGTTTTCAACATTTGGATTGCTTCATCATCCATCATCGATCCATGATCGATAGTGCGAACGCCGGCGCGAATCGCCGCTTTGATTCCTTCGGCACCGTGAGCGTGAGCGGCTACGTATCGACCCCAGCGTTTCGCTTCTTCCACCGCGACCCGTATTTCCTCATCCGAGTATTGCTGCGCGCCGGGCGATATTCCCTTCGAGAGCACCGCTCCCGTTGCAAGAATTTTGATGAAGTCCGCGCCTTGTTTCAGATTCGTACGCACAGCGCGCCTGACAGAATCCACTCCGTCAGCAAGATTCTGGACCATGGGAACATCCACATAGATGGAGAATTGCCTTGCGTCGCCTGCACCGCCCGTGGAGGAAACATAATTCCCCGCGACCACCAGGCGCGGGCCTGCGATTGCCCCCTTTTCGATTGCATATTTAAGATCCACATCGGTGAAAGGCCATGTGGGTCCCATGTCGCGACAAGTTGTAAATCCGGCCATGAGTGTGTCATTCGCGTTCTTCGCTCCGAAAAGAGCATCGCGCCCTGGTGTCGATTTCAGGAGCACTTCCTCCCAGTGCATACCCACTTCGCCGGTCAAATGAGTATGCAAATCAATCAGGCCGGGAAGCAATGTCGCCGAACCAAGATCGATCACTCTCGCTCCTTTCGGAACCGGCAATTCCCTTCCCACCGCTTCAACCCGTTCTCCTTTCACCAGCACAACACCCGGACGCAGAGGAGCGCCGCCTTTGCCATCAATCACCTGCGCGGCACGGATCATGATGAGCGGTTCCTCTCCGGATGAGATCAACGGAACCAGGACAAGAAGAAATAAAAATGGTATGGCTTTCATTATTATGGAGCGCAGGATTCCAGCCTGCATTACAGGCCGCAGGATTCCAGCCTGCAATTATAAGATAAAATATCTCCTATGAAACGCAGAGAATTCCTGAAAACAGGCGCCATCGCCTGGGCGATGGCTATTGGTCATCCTCTTCTATCAAAATTCGCCGCAAGCGGTTCGGAACCATTCGACATCCAGGAAGCAACGATCCTCCAGATGCAAGAAAAAATGACATCAGGAGACATAACGGCGCAGTGGCTTACGCAAACCTATCTGAAACGAATCGATCAAATAGATAAAAATGGTCCGGCAATCAATTCCGTGATTGAGATCAATCCTGAGGCGATGGAAATTGCGGAAGCACTGGATCGCGAGCGAAAGGAGAAAGGTTCACGCGGACCGCTTCATGGAATTCCAGTACTCATCAAAGACAACATTGACACGGATGATCGGATGATGACGACCGCCGGTTCTCTCGCTCTTCTCGGTTCCCATCCTTCGCAGGACGCGTTCGTTGCAGAAAAGTTGCGTGAAGCAGGGGCCGTCATTCTGGGCAAAACAAATCTGAGCGAATGGGCCAACTTTCGATCAAGCACATCCACGAGTGGCTGGAGCGGTCGCGGCGGGCAAACGAAAAATCCTTACGTCTTAAATAGGAATCCGTGCGGCTCCAGTTCCGGTTCGGGTTCCGCAGTCGCAGCCAATCTTTGCGCCGCTGCAATTGGAACGGAAACGGATGGGTCAGTTGTCTGCCCATCTTGCAACTGTTCGCTCGTTGGCATCAAACCCACTCTCGGATTGATCAGTCGATCAGGAATCATACCGATTGCGCATAGTCAGGATACGGCCGGTACCATGACACGGACCGTCACCGATGCCGCTATACTGCTTGGCGCATTAACAGGAATCGACGCCCGGGACAAGGCTACCAACCGAAGTCGCGGCAAAGCTCTGACCGACTACACAAAATTTCTTGACAATGGGGGCTTGCGCGGCGCGCGTCTGGGAGTGAACAGAGCATCATTCGGGTCGAACGACAAAGTCATCGAACTCATGAATGCGCTGATTCAGGAATTGAAAAAACTGGGAGCAATAGTTGTGGACCCCGCAAATCTTCCCACTGAAGGACAGTTCAACGAGTCGGAGTTTGAAGTTCTTCTTTATGAATTCAAAGCAGATTTGAACGCATATCTGGCCGGGCTTGGTCCGGATGCGCCTGTTCATTCGTTGAAAGAAGTCATTGATTTCAACGAAAAGAATCGCGAAAAAGAAATGCCTTATTTCGGACAGGATATTTTGATCAAGTCACAAGAAAAAGGACCCTTGTCCAGCAAGAAATACCTGAATGCGTTACGGAAAAATCACTTACTGACACGCGCAAGAGGAATCGACTTCGTGTTGAAACAGCACAAGTTGGAAGCGATGATTGCGCTTACCGGTGGTCCAGCATGGTTCACGGACTTGATCAACGGTGACCACTTTACCGGTGGGTATTCGTCAGCATCCGCGGTAGCCGGCTATCCGCACATCACGGTGCCCGCAGGATACGTTGCGGGACTTCCCGTCGGTATCTCCTTCTTTGCTTCCGCCTACAGCGAGCCGACTCTCTTCAAACTCGCGTATGCGTTCGAACAGGCCACAAAAATCAGGCGGCCTCCACAATTTTTGCCAGAAGTAAAGCTGTAGAAATTGTGATTCTTTAACGTCGCAGGCGGGCGAAATATCCAAGCTCCGGTCTTCGACCAAGGTTGACAAACTCAAATGGCAGTGAGCGTCCGCGAAGCACATCCGGCTGATCGCTGACCTGGAAGTGAAGGTGTGCCATGTAGTAGTCCCCTGTATCACCGACTTCGCCTATCCGCTGGCCTTGTTTTACGCGATCCCCTGGTTTTACAAGAACCGATCCCTGTTTCAAATGCGCGTAAGCCGAGTACTCCCCTCCCGAATGCTCAATCACGACCAGGTTTCCGGTCACTGCCTTGTATAAATCCTGCTTCATCATGTCTAGCTGGTAAAGAGTGGAGCGCTTTTCAAATTCTTCCTCGCTTTCTCCTTCGCGCTGCAACCAGGCATCCCAGTTTTGAACGGCGTCATTGATCGTCTTTACAATAACTCCATCGGCAGCCGCCAGGACAGGCTCGCCGTATCCGTAAAAATCCACTGCCGATTTTCCGTCGCTTTCTGAGAGTCCGCCTTTTGCATCGACTTTCATGAAGTCAATTCCAAATTCTGTTTGATACATCCAGCGGTGATGACTGGTCACGTTCGGGACGGCTTGCATGTACCAGACTCCCTCCAATGGGTACGAATAATTGTTTGGAGATTTATACCGGATTATTTTTATTTCGCCACTTCCATCAGTCCGCTTTCCAGCAGCGTTGCTGGCCGCTGCGTTCGCTCGAAGATGAGTTGGAATTCCTTGAGCCGTTAAGTAGATGTTCCGCGCTGTCAAAATTTCTCCCGGCTGAAGCTCCGCAGTGGATGCCAATTTCCCATCTTTTCCCATCGCTGCTGAAGGAACGATGACGTCCGCAATGATTTCTATTCCCTGCTGTTTCAGCTCCAGCAACTCCTTTGTCGCATTCACAAGATTTTCAGGATTCAGATGCACTTGCTGAAGAATTTGCTGATCTGCGTAGAGTGCAAGATCCAGCTTCTCCAAAACGACTTTTTCTTTGGAGTCATTTTTCACTAGGATCAAATGAGCAACAACGTCATAGGTTCCGTATCTCGGGTTGGCATCATTGAGGTACAGCGACTTCTCCGGGTAAAAACGGACCTCCAAAGCGTCAACGCTGTGGGTCAATAGAAGAATCGCGAGAATGTAGAGTAAAGGTTTCATGATTTTCTCCCGCAGAGAGATACGAAGGCAAATGTAGGAGGTTCCAAATTGCAGGCTGGAAGCTGCGGCCGTAATGCAGGCGGGACGCCTGCGGTCCATACGCCTGTGCTCCTTTCGACTACGCTTTATTGGTCCGAGTTGAGCTATTTTTTTGTCGTTTGCCTGGAAGGCGGGAGCGTGTGGGACGACGTAAGAGTTTTTCAGGTGAGTCTAAAGCTTGAATCACCGTTTGAAGTGACTTGATAGCAAATGCTTCGTTTAGTGTGTTGATACTATTCTCGTATTTATCTGTGCCGCGATGCAAAAATACATCATGCGCCCACTCTTCTCCATTCCGCATCGCGTTCTCATACATTTCAATGATCCGCGCGGCCTGTCGCTCACTCAATTCTCCAGTTTTTTGTTGCATCATTCCTCCAAAAGAAAAAACCCTCCCACAAGAGCGGGAGGGTTATTTTACTGAAAGAAAACCTTATTAATAGCGCCTGCCGCCACTATTAGAGAAAGATCGTTTCTCCTGGGGTTTCGATTCGTTTACAACGAGCGTGCGCCCGTCAAGTTCTTTACCATTGAACCTTGAAATCGCGTCTTTTGCCTGTTGTTCGGTTGCCATTTCGACAAAACCGAAACCGCGGGACTGATTTGTGAATTTATCTTTAATAACATTCACGGAAACCACTTCACCCGCCTGGACGAAAAGTTCACGAATCTGGTCAACATCTGTGTTGTAGGACAAACCACCTACGAATAGTTTTTTCTGCATTTTATTTTTTCTCCTTTGTTAACTGAAAGGGCCGGGTACAGACTCATAAGTAAAAATCGTTCGGGGCCCTATCGAGAATCAACAAAGCTCTAAACGGAGACTGATATGCGGAAGGCTTTCAGAATTATTTACCCGAAGTTGCAATTCTTCGGCTGCCTTAGTATCGCCTATTTCTCCGCGAAAAGCAAATGGAGATGAAAGAGGTTCGCCCGGGAATATTTCAAGCTGTGAACTAAACCAATTCCCGGGGTGACGTGAAACCTGGACTGGGAACCGCGGGTCGACAGTCACATCATCGCTGCTGATCTTGCATATCGTCCGGCAAAACTGACTCGTTAACAGCCAGTGCGTTCAAGAAAGGAAAGAGCGCGGGTCTCTGACCAGTACTCCCCACGATTTCCAAAAGTAACAAAAGCGGTGTGTCCTCCCGAATCCGGCGCTTCGAAAAAGAAAGCTGAATTTGCGTGAGCTTCGTCGTATGGGAAACAGGCTTCCCCCAGGAAAGGATCATTTTTCGCGTTTACCAGCAAAGTCGGAACGCGAATGGCATGAAGAAATTGCCGGCTGCTGCATTTTGCAAAGTAATCTTCCGCATCCTTAAAACCATGAATCGGAGCTGTGTAACGGTTGTCGAAATCCATAAATGTTTTGAGCCGGTGAAAATCGCGATCGTTGATTTGATCCGGTAGCATTTGCATTTTCTCCCGAACCTTTCGATGAAGCGATTGCAGAAAAATTTTCATGTACAAAAGATTCGATTTCTGGGCGAGTTTGAGCGCGCCCGATTTCAGATCGCAAGGCACAGAAAAGGCAACGGCTTTTGAAATCAAAGGATGTATTCTTGAAGGATCTTCTCCCAGATATTTCAGCGTGACATTGCCGCCAAGGCTGAAACCAATCAGGGCAATTTCCTCATAGATGTTCGGGCCAACTACGTGGGATACGATCGCGTTCAAATCGGACGTTTCTCCGCTGTGATAGGACCGGAGCTTCTTGTTTGGTTCGCCGCTGCAGCCACGGTAATGCCACGCAAGAGCGTCCCATCCGCGCCTGCGCAGGGCCTTCACCATTCCAAGAATGTACTGGCGCCGCGTGTTTCCTTCCAAACCATGACTGAGGATAGCGATTCGTTTTGACCCGTTTCTACTCCAATCGAGGTCCAGGAAATCATCATCGGGAGTCCGGATTCTCTCCCGCTCATACTGAACTCCTGCAACACTTCGCCGGGAAGCAAACACAGTTTGCAGATGTCCGTTGGAAAGCAACCACGGCGCAGAATATGTGGATCGGGAGATTACTGGCACGATTTAATTCCCCGTCGTTGCGTATGATAACATCAGTTACTATAATGTTATCACTATGGTAAGAACGCAAATCAGTTTAACGGAAGAGGAGTATGAATCTGCCCGGGAAGAAGCTGCGAGACTTGGGATTTCTCTTGCTGAATTGCTCCGGCGTTCTCTTCGCAGATTGCTGCCGGTAGACAAATCAAGACCCTGGATGCGTTATGCCGGAATGGTCGAAACCGGCAATGAGTCTTCTAGCATCGAGATTGATGATGTCGTCTATGGACAAAAGGACTAAGGCTTATGTTGATACTTCAGCCCTGATTGCCTTTGCAGACCGATCGGATACGTATCACTCTTTGTTCACAAGGCTTTTTTCTGACCCACCACCACTCATCACGACAATGCTGGTGATTGCTGAAGGACATGGCTGGTTTCTCAAACGTTACGACAGAGCGAAGGCGCTTGAATTCCTCAACATGGTAGAGATCATGAACCCGCTTGAAATCGCCGTGGTAGGAATCCAAGAACAAAAGGCTGCCGGAGAGTTCTTGCGCAAGTTCTCTGATCAAGACTTGACGTTAACGGACGCTGCAGGTCTTCACATCATGAAAATCCGGCGAATTAGAAGTTGCTGGTCTACCGATTTTCATCTTGGCCTTACCGGAGTTCCTCTGGTGATTCACAAATACTGACAAGTTTTTGTGATGGCTGTCCGTTACAGCTTCTGATAGTATTCCCAACATTTCGGACAGGCGCCACCTTCCACAACCCATTCTGGATGCTGCGACTTGATAACGTCTATCGTCAGATCGCGAATGGTGTTTGATTCGTCCCGGATATGATCGTGTAAGAGCGCCTTGGGGAAAAACTCGAGGCACAAAGGACAACGCTGCTCGTTGTTTGCAGGTTCCATAGTCTCTCTCCTTGGGTAAGTAGTCGCTCAGGTAATTTGTTCCTTACGCGCCAATTTGAATCTCCGGTGGAACTTCACTGTTCATCAATGAGGACCGCCATCAGCAAAAATGATTTGGCCGGTGATCCATTCGGCTTCCTGTGAACAAATGAGCGATGCGACGTTTCCTATATCGGCAGGAGTTGCCAGACGTCTTGCTGGTGTCCAGCCGCTTGTATGCCAATTCCGAATGAGCGCCTGAGCGCCTTCGGGTAAACTATTCAATACGCTATCTTCTGTCCAACCGGGGCTGATAGCATTGACCGTGATGCCGCTTCTTGCGAGAGCAACAGCCATATAGCGGACGACAGATTCCATGGCCGCTTTGGCTGAACCCATTGCAACCCATGGTTGCAATCCACCTGTTCGACTCCCAGCTCCGTACGTGATCGCGATGATTCTGCCACCCGCCGGCATCAATCGCGCAGCCTCGCGCGCCCCGACCAAAAACGCTTTCGTCTGAGAATCGAAAGCAATGTCCCATTGTTCCAGATTGATCTCAAGCGGCGCTTGAAAAAAATGAGGTAACTCCGGTCTGGCATTGCTCACAAAAACATCTAACTTGCCGAATCGAGTTTTTACTTCGACAAACATTCTTAGAATGTCTTCAGGGTGCGTAACGTCTGCCTGCACAATAAAACCATCAGAGCCTCGCGCCCTTACATCGGATAAAGTTGCATTTGCCGCATCCTTGTTTTGAAAATAGTGAACCGCAACATTTGCTCCCCCTTCAGCAAGTTTCAGTGAAATGCCTCTGCCAATACCGCGTGAACTGCCCGTGATCAACACGTGCTTTCCTTGAAAGGACATAAAAACCTCCCTTACAGCCGGTAATCTATTTCGGTTCTGTCCAAAAACCAGTTACCACAGGAAAAACCTCCAATCTCTTTTAGTGGGAGTGAAGTTGTAATAAACTCGGCTCTGAGAATTCTGGGGGGTGAAAGTCATGTTTTGCACTGAATGTGGAACAAGAAATTTGGATGAGGGCAAATTCTGTGTTTCCTGCGGAAAACCGTTGCGCCAGCAACCAGTCCCGAACCAACCACCACCACCACCACCGGTCTTCCACCAGCCGCAATACCCAAATTACCCGCCACCCGTGCCGCCTTCACCACAGATCGCTTACACTCCGGCCGGCGGCCGGAGCAAAATGAGCAAAGCAATCTACATGATCTTTGCAGCCGGCGGTATTCTTGTCGGGACTTTACTGACTGTGTGGGGAGCCACCGACAGCAAGGTGGATGAACTGCTCTATTTCTCATGGCTTCCTCTTCTTCCCGCGCTCATCTCCTTGTACATGATGATTTACAAAATGTGGGCGGCAATACAGGATGGTTACGCGAGAATGACACCGGGGAAAGCGATCGGATTCATGTTCATTCCGCTTTTCAATATTTACTGGTTCTTTCAGGTGTTCTATGGCTGGGCGAAGGATTATAACAGCTATCTAGCGCGCCATAATTTAAACCTCCCCAGAGTATCTGAAGGCACTTTCCTGATCTACGCGATATCCAGTCTCATATGCTTCCCGGTCGCCATCGTGATGCTATTCATCGTGATAAAAAATGTCCGCAACGCTGTAAACGCGTTGCCAGCCTTCCAGCGTTAGCCGAATGATCCAGAATCCGTTTTCAAACGTATTCAAAATAGAAGCAGTAAGAAAACTTTCTGCCGATCGACCAATCGGGGGATGGCTATCAAATCCAGATATTATCTCGTACTCGTCGCGGTTTTGCTGATTACTGTGACTCTTGTATACGATTCTTCGCTGGCTTCGACGAAAGCGGTCCGGTCCGGGAGTCGCGATTCGATTCGAATCGTCCACATAGAGCTAATTGGACTGACTGCAACGCGAATAGGAGTTGTTGAAAAAGCGATCCGGGTCCAGGGAGTCCGGGATTGCCGCATAGATCTGGAACAAAAAGAAGCCGTGGTTTCTATTGATATTCAACGCACTCATTTAAAACAAATCCGCGCCTCACTCCGGGAAGTTGGCATCACTCCGATTTTCAGCAGGCCGCATTAGAAGAAATGATATGATCCGGGGTGATGAAGGAATCCTGGAAGTTCTCTATAGAAGAACGCGTCAGATGGGGAGACGTGGATGCGGCACGAATCATTTTCTACGGCTCTTATATCCGTTTTTTCGAATTTGCCGAAACGGAACTGTTTCGCACAGTGGGCCTTCCTTATGGCGTGATTTTTGATGAGCTCGACATATGGCTTCCCCGCGTGCACATCGAATGCGATTTTCACCGCGCAGCGCAGCTCGATGACCTCTTGGAAGTTTGCGTTTCTGTGGGACACATCGGAACAAAATCACTACGACTGAATTTCGAAGTTCGAAGAAACGGGGAAGCGGAGCTCATTGCCGACGCGCACTTCGTCCTCGTTTCGGTTCGCCGCAATACGTTCGAAACAGTGCCCCTGCCAAAAGAACTGATACAAAGACTTCAGCCTTACACGGACCCCTCAGCATGAGTTTTTGAACCGCCAAGGCGCCGGGAGCGCCAAGGTAAATACACGAGTCTATCTGTAAGTACGGCGAGTAAGATAACAAAATAAGACTCGACAGAAAAGCGAAACCGGTTATTTTCTCCGACTTCGAAACAGATCCCCACTATGGTGACATACACGATCGTAAAACAGAGGAAAGCATAAACCCCCTGCGCGACCGGTTGACCTTTTTGAAAAGACAACCAGAGTCCATACAAGAAGAGCAGCGGAAGTCCAAAAATCAGAAACCAACTCCGTTCTGAATTATTTTGCATTCTCCTGAACTTTAGTGTTGAACGCATTTTTACGGGATCCTCTTTCGCAAACAGAGCCCCATAGATCCATCGGTTGTAAAACCGGTCGAGCGCTGAGAGCTGTTCCCTATTCTTGTCCAGGCGGTGATAATTGCTTGCCGGAAGAAAATAAAGAGCAGCCGCGTGAAGAATTCCTTCTCGATATGCGGGAAGGTTATGAAGCAAAACATATTTAGCGTCCTGCCAGTAGCCGCTAGAAATATCTATGTACCCGATCCAGTTGTAATTCACAACGCCGTTTGACTTATTTCTGGAGTCGAGTACTGGGGCATTGTGAACGGGATAATCAGCGCTGCCACGCGATTCCATCAGGAAAGAGTCATATTTAGGAGGTTTTGAAAATGGAGGGATGAGCGCAAGAGGAGAAAGAGTTCCATCTTTCACAAGGTTTTGGCGCACCTTCAAGAGAACATGGAATGTCGAAATCCGGGCAAAATTCATTCCGAACCAGGTGCTGCCGGTAAAGGATTTAAAGACATACAGATTCTTTCCATAAACCAGCAACACAGCAAGCAACGGAACGAAGATTGCTGCCAAAATCACCTTTCGTTGGGTCTTTCGAATCAATAGTAAGACACCAAAAATCACAGTAGCCCATGCAGGATGAAAAAAACTAACACTCAACGCCACAATGGAAAGGGAGGATGCGAAAAAGAAATAATCAAGAAACTTGCCATCCTTCAACGCGCGCTGCAGAAAAAAGACTGAAAACGTCAGAAAGGCTGTCACAGGATACGTGTAAAACAGCCAATTTTCATACAGGATGCACGGAGGACTTACAGCAAAAAACATCGCAAAGAAAAAACTTAGTGGCGGCGATACCTGCAATTCTTCAAGCGTAAGATACAGAACGATGGTCATCAAAACTCCCAGGAGATGGAAGGATAACGTAAACAGGTACGGTACATCTCCCAATTTCAAGATGGAACCGACATACAAGTTGAACAGCGGTGGTTGGTTGTGCAGATACCAAAGGCTTCTCAGCAGGTCGTCACGAAGCAGTGGAGGATCTATCATCTGCCCGAACAACGTTAAGGATACGAAGTCAAAGCGTACGCCAACTAAATAGACACACACTCGTGAGACGAAAAAGCAGAGTGCGAGCAACAGGATTCGTTTTCGAACCGGCGACATGTGCAGATTGTATCACCGGCGTTTCGTTGAATAAGGGGATGGAATCGGAAGAGATTCTTGGCGTTCTTGGCGCTTGGCGGTTTGAACTTTCAAAGATGGACAGTGTATTGGACTTGCGAGGTCACTATCAAACTTAAGAGGTTGGAAGCCGTTTGTAAGAGACACAGGCGGGA
>JAKEFK010000304.1 GCA_022616075.1 bacterium | reverse complement strand
GCTCTGGCCGTGGAATGGTCCAATCCTGATGACAGAACGTGGTTGTTTAAGCTGCGCGCAAATGTGCGGTTTCATGATGGTACTCCTTTGCGGGCCCGGGATGTCCAATTCAGTTTAGAACGAGCTCGCAAGGATCGAGCGTCTAGTCTGATCAGTTCTCTCGCGGTCCTGCAACGCGTGGATGTCGTTAGCGAAAATACAATCCGGATTGTCACCCAGAAACCCTACAGCATTCTCTTAAGCCGGCTCGTAGACATCTGGATACTTCCACAAAAATTCTTTTCAGAGCAGCCGCGACCTCCGCGGGAAATTCCCGGAACCGGTCCGTACCGGCTGGCCAAATGGAAACCGGGAGAATTTGTCGAGCTTTTCGCAAATCAGGATTACTGGGGAGGCAAACCAGCCATAGACCTGGTTCGTTTTGCTGCGGTTCCTGATTTAAGAGCGCGGCTCAACATGCTCAAGCAGAATCAAGCTCAGATCATTCCATTATTAGAACCGGAAGCCTTAACGGATCCGATGTTTCAGGAGACTGCGAAAGTCAAAATCCACAGCACTCCCGGGCTCACCGTACTTTTTCTTGCAATGGATGTGAAGCGCGAAAAAACACCTTATGTCAATGTTTCTTCCAATCCGTTCAAGGATTTTCGTGTGCGAAAAGCGATCTATCATGCAGTCAATGTCAGAAAAATCGTGAATGAAATATTGCGCGGAAACGCAATGGAAGCATCCCAGCTCACCGCGCCGAAAGTATTCGGCCATAATGCGGCCATTCGCCGGCTGGATTATGATCCGGCTCTTTCCAGAGATCTTCTCAAACAAGCGGGATATCCTGCCGGCTTTGCTGTTCGTTTTGATGTAACCAACAACCGCCATCGAAATGATCTGGAAATTGGAAAATCGATTGCGGCCGATCTGAAGGAGGTAGGAATTCAGGCGAATTTGAATGCGGTCGGAATCGAGGTTCTCGAACAAATGCGTGATCGCGGCGACTCCTCATTTCAAATGATGGGCTGGACACTTCCCAGCACTGATGCGAGCGGCACTCTGGATTATCTGGTGCATTCAGCCAACCCGGAAACAGGTTACGGAATTCAGAACGTCTCCGGCTACAGCAATCCGGACGTTGATCGGATGATAGAGGACAGCGCGGGAAAAATCGAACCGGCCGAGCGCGCGAGGTTGCTGGAAAAAGCGATGGAAGTTTGCATGAATGAGCTTCCGTACATCCCTCTGCATGTGGAAAACAGCGTTCTGGCTTCGCGACAAGAGGTGCAATTTGAGCCGAGGTCCGATGAATATCTTTACATCAAGTCGATGCGATGGAACAGGAAAGGCAAATGATTGATGGAAGTGTAATAGATGCGATACGCGCTGCCGTAGAAAAAGATCCGGAGAATCAAGCTCTCCGCTTGCATTTAGCCACGCTACTTTTTCAAAATGCGCAGGCGGCTGATGCGCTTCAGCATTGCAAACACCTCTTGTTGCAAAAACCGGATGATCTGCAGGTGCTTGCACTGGCAAGGGACTGCGCAATGGCGGCAAATGATCCTGTTTCCGCTGAACGTTACGGCAAAATTCATTTCGCTTTGTCCGCGCAAGAGCCGGCTCCGCAAAATGAATCCGGCGCGCAGGCTTCTGCGAGCGAGCCAATCAACGAACTTGGAGGCGCTCTGCGAGTGGTTCGCGGGGGAGTCGAACCGGACGGTGCCATCGTTGAATCGGAAAAACCCACCATCACTCTTGCTGATGTTGCAGGAATGGAGGAAGTAAAACGGAGATTGAATCTTGCATTTCTGGCTCCGCTGAAAAATCCGGCGATACTGAACCTCTATGGTAAGTCGTTGCGCGGCGGTTTGCTTTTGTATGGCCCACCCGGTTGTGGAAAGACATATATCGCGCGCGCAACCGCAGGCGAGTTAAAAGCGAAATTCATTCCGGTGGGGCTGAGCGATGTGATGGATATGTGGCTGGGCCAGAGTGAGCGAAACCTTCATGAAATCTTTGAGCTGGCCCGAAGAAGCCAGCCCTGCGTTCTGTTCTTCGATGAAATCGATGCACTCGGAAGAAAACGATCTCTGATGCGCCATTCTTCAGAACACAACATTGTGAATCAGTTGCTCGCTGAAATGGACAGCGTTCAAAACAATAATGAAGGAGTCTTTGTTCTTGCCGCAACAAACCATCCGTGGGATGTGGATGTTGCCCTTCGCAGACCCGGGCGTCTGGACCGCATTCTGCTGGTGTTGCCGCCTGACAGAACCGCGCGCGAAGCAATCGTTCATCTCAATCTGCGCGGCAAACCCGTGGAAAAAGATCTCGATGTCGCGTGGATTGCCGGTCGAACCGAAGATTTCTCCGGCGCCGATGTTGCGCATCTGTGCGACTCGGCTGCCGAAGTCGCGATTGAAGATTCGCTGAAACAAAACCAGGCGCGCGCCATAACCATGTCCGATTTCAAGAAAGCCCTCAAAGAAGTAAAATCGACAGCCCGTTCCTGGTTTGAAATCGCAAAGAACTACGCTCTGTTTGCGAATGAAGGCGGATTATACGACGATCTTGTCGACTACCTTCGCATGAGAAAATTCCTTTAAGCTCCTGCCGCGGCTTGTTGACAAAAACTACACATGCCGATTTTGATCCCCAAAAATTCGAGAAGAAGCAATGAAGTGTAGTTTTTGTCAACAACAAACAGGAACGAAACAGAGGGGATTGCGCTGGCATCAAACTTGCCTAAACCGGAGCCTAATGAAAATCGAACAACAAACCCTTAAAAAGATGTTTCTGCTCTGCGTAATCCTCTATCTTTGTGTGCCGCTTTGTCTGCAGGCAGACTCGGCAATCAAAGACGTAAAAATCTCTCGACCCTTCTTCAATCCCGGTATCAATGAAAACATCGCAATTGAATTTCAATCAGCAGTGGATGGATCGTTAACGCTCCTCGTACTGGATAGAGACGCGTACCTTGTTCGAACGCTGGCTAAGGAAAAATGGATCGCCGCCGGCGAGCATTCATTTATTTGGAATGGGCGGAGCGATGAAGGAACGATTGTTCCGGATGAAGCCTACTCAATTCATATGGAATTGATTTCTGGTGGAAAAACGTTCAGGTATGCTCCGGCAGAGAAGCCTCTTGGCGAAGTGAAAGCGGAAGTCGGATACTATGATCGCCAGAACAAGATCCTTACCTATAAACTTCCTGAACCTGCCAGAGTGCACATCCAGGCCGGATCCGCAGTCGTTGATCCGAAAACAGGAAAGGGAGTGGGGCCGGTTTTGAGGACATTGGTCAATCGCGAAGCCAAGACCAGCGGAGCTCTAATCCAGCATTGGACAGGCTACGATGAGTCAAATTCTATTTACGTTCCCGACTTACCAAATTTTGTTTTTTCGATCTTTGCAACTGCACTACCGGAGAATTCAATCCTTACGACAGCAAATCGAAACATCACATTTGTGGATTCAATTGCCGGCAGAAAAGGTGAACCGTTGTACCAAAATGTTACGCAGGATCATCACCATCATAGCGGCCTGACTACGTTGTCAGACATATCACCACCCATGATTTTAACTGTGAATGCAACCTGGTCGGACAACGAAAAAGCCTGGATCGTAAAGGAAAAAGTGGTTGAGGTCACTGGTCGTTTGGAGGGTCCAACTGTAGCTCACTTCATAAAACAACCCGGATCGATTGGTGTTTTTGTCAACAATCGAATGGTTTCAAAGATCGAGGCGCTTCAAACTGAATTCCTGCTGAAGGTTCCGGTAGAAAACTTATCTCAAGGCTTTCACTACATAGCAATCAACGCTGGAAGCGAATTTGGTCCGGTCTCAACCAATTCGTTCCGAATCAAGATATCCGGACGGAAGAAATCATAATGGGATGGAAAATGCGACGCAGTAAAACTCTCAGCTTTAGTGGAGTCATTCTTGTTTTACTATTTTTTTGTGGTTCAGCTCATTCACTCGATGTATGCGGCACGGTTTCCGGAACATGGACAACTTCCCAGAGTCCTTATGTCGTGACCTGCTCGGTGACAGTTAACAGCGGTGTTACTCTGACAATTGAGGCTGGAGTCACGGTCAAATTCGCATCAGCAACGCAGTTAACGGTTAACGGAACGCTGATTGCAATCGGGACCGCCGCCAATCCAATTACGTTCACTTCCAACGCAGCAACCCCAACGCCTGGCAGCTGGCGTTCTATTTATTTTGCGTCACCCGCCGATGTAATAAACAGCCGATTATCGTATGCCAATATTTCCTATGGCGGCGCTACCGACCCTGGTTCAGTTACGATGAATGGTCCTTATACCGGCTCCTGGATAACCATAGACCATTTGACTGTATCCAATTCTTCCTCCAGTGGAATCTATATAGGCAATGCAAATTACGTGACAGTTGATTCTTCTACCATAAGCAATTGTTCCGGAGCCGGCGTTACCATTAATACCGGCGGACAGGTAACCAATTCCACGATCACCGGCAACGGCACATACGGAATCAATTACACAGGCTACGCGTGGGGTCCCCTTTCCAACAACACGATCAGCAACAACGGAAACTATGCGATTGGAGCAGATTCAGCGACTCGTATTGACTCTCTGGCATCACTGACCCTGACTGGAAACGGAGGCGGCACTAAAAACGCGGTTGGGTTGCGGCCAGGAAACACGATTGCAGCTGCTGTTTGGCATTCGGGAGCTCCCTGGGAGATTTTGGGCACAGTCACCATTCCTTCCACCGCAACGCTCACGATTGATCCGGGAGTCACAGCAAAGTTTGCATCGGGAACTCAATTATTGGTAAACGCAAAGCTGATCGCAATCGGCACAGCCGGTAGTCCAATTACGTT
>JAKEFK010000303.1 GCA_022616075.1 bacterium | reverse complement strand
TGAGTGGAATGTGCCAGTGTGGGAGCATTCACTTGCGGGTGGGCTGCACATGTTGCGGCTCGCAATCGATACGCACATCATCACGAGCCACTTCGCGCTAGCGCTCCTGATCAAGTCTCCGGGCGGACTGGTTGTCGAAGTAACGGACGGTACTGCCGAATACAACAATGCAAATTACCGGTTGTCGCTGTTCTATGATCTGGCCAAGACCTCGATTATTCGCATGGCCTGGGCGCTGGCGCAAGAACTGCGGCCCCACCATTGCACGGCCGTTGTTCTGACTCCCGGCTGGCTGCGTTCGGAGATGATGCTGGATAACTACGGTGTCACTGAGGCCAACTGGCGCGATGCGATCGCGAAGCAACCGCACTTCGCAATCACTGAAACGCCACGTTACATTGGCCGAGCCGTCGCGCACCTCGCGGGAGATCCTGAAGTTGCACGCTGGAGTGGTAATTCTCTTTCGAGCGGCCAGCTCGCAAAAGTTTATGGCTTCACCGATCTTGACGGTTCACAGCCCGACTGTTGGCGCTACATGGTTGAGGTTCAGGATCCAGGTAAACCAGCTGATGTGACAGGATACAGGTAGGGTAGAATTTAAATTCTATGATTGATGAGATTTTGCGCGGTCTGTTCGGTGAGATGGTTTTTGGTCGTCTCAGCAATTCGAAGCGCATTCAGCTGATTGCCCGTTTGTTTTTCGGCCTCCTGGGTTCTGTTCTGGCGATCATCGGCATCTACCATTTCCTGTCCGGCTCTGTAATGCCATCCAAAAACCTGGCGATGCGAGCGAGTGTCCTTGCGCTTTTTCTTTTTCTCGGCTGCTTTTCGTTGTTTAATGTCGCCCTCGGACGCAAATGGAGCTGGCCCGGTAAATTTTTCTTTGCGAGTCTGGCCGCTTTATTTGTAACCCGGATCCTGTTTGGACCTTAAACCAATGGTATCCAGTAAAGACACTTTCGAATCATCTGAAGCGATCTATGAATTCATCGAAACACTGATCTCTGAGTTATGCGCAAACGGTTATGATCCTGGTCCATTAGAATCCGTGCAACAAACAGCGTACACCACGGGGTCCGAATGGTCTGGAGATTTGCGTGCCGCTCTAAAGGAAATACAGAAGCAACACATTCGTGAGGAAGCTCTGAAATCAAGCCTGCAGCGAGTCATGAAGCTGGTGAAAAATGTTTAGCACCATCACGCCAGAACTCCGGTTTTACGGAGATTTTGCAGAACCAGCAAAGATAAAGGAGTTGAGGTTCGAATAATGTAGAATGAAGCAAAGCTGCGAAACGCAGTTTGTTTCAAAGTTTCCTGCATCTGGCTTAATCTTGTTTTGTACCTTTTGAGCACGGAAGGCGTAATCGAGACTTCTGAATCTGCATTCGTCTCAGAATCTAACAAACGCAAATCACCCCGAAGCGTGGGCTCCATCTCCTCTTCGGTCAGCACCTGCAAACAATGCAGCTCGTTTCCGGCAGCGGCTAAAAGTTTCATTCCGTCCCAACCGTCCAGCGAATAAAAGTCGGACATTAGAAAGTAGATTCCTTTCGGGAAAGCAGACAGCGCTATTTTCTTAAGTGCAGCACTCCATTGTGTTGGACCACCCGTTTCTAACTGTTCCATCTGTTGAACGACCGGGAAGAATTGTGGCAACGACGAAATGGTGATGGCGCGAAATGAATTATTTTGAACCAGAAGGATGCGGGGCTTATCGTAGTTGATCAAAGAGACATAACTGAGTGCTGCAGCGAATGCTTTGCAGTATTCATACTTTGTGGGTTCTCCAAAATTCATCGATTCACTTGCATCCAGAACGAAATAGACCGGTTTGCTTTCATCTTCCAAAAAGAGCTTCAGGAATAAGCGGTCGGTCCGAGCATACACATTCCAATCGATGCTTCGGATGTCGTCACCTGGAAGGTACTCACGATAGTCGGAAAATTCGAGACTCGATCCTTTTCTCATGCTGGCGCGTTCGCCACGATGGTGATATCGCAGCCTTCTCCGTGAGGGTATGTGCACTTGTTCCAATTGAGCCAGGAGCTCACGGGTGAGGAGTCTCATTTCTCCAACCCCCTCTTAGTCTCCCCCTTCTTAAGGAGGAGAAATCCACGTGCAGCCATCTCATTTAGACTTTAAGAGTTCCGTAATCAGGAAATCTGTTGAAATGTTTTCGGCCTGGCCTTCAATATTTAATAGGATGCGGTGCCGTAAGGACGGAAGTGCTGCTTCGGTGATATCTTCAATGGCGACATTGAAACGCCCTTGAAGGAGCGCGGAGATTTTTGCAGACAGGATGAGTGCCTGAGCGCCGCGGGGGCTGGAACCATAGCGAACATACTTGCGAATAAAATCGGGCGCTTGTGGATGTTCCGGATGAGTTTTAAGAGTCAGCTGAGCGGCGAACTTCAAAGCATTTTCAGCGGCCGGAACCTGATAGATGAGACTGGCAAACTCGCGTATTTTTTCACGTCCCACGACCGGTTCCAATCGAATCACTTCTTCCGTGGTTGTGCGGTTCAGAATCGTTAACAATTCCTCTTCAGCTGGATAAGGGACCAGAACTTTGTAGAGAAAACGATCGAGCTGGGCTTCCGGCAAAGGATAAGTACCTTCCATTTCGATCGGATTTTGCGTGGCGAGCACGATGAATGGTTCTTCCAGCTGGTACCTTTGTCCTGACACGGTGATTCCATGTTCCTGCATGGCTTCCAGCAGCGCAGATTGGGTTTTCGGTGTTGCACGATTGATTTCGTCGGCAAGCAAGACGTGAGTGAATAGAGGACCTTTCTGAAAACGAAATGCTTTTTGGCCTTCCGCACTTTGCAGGAGAATGTTCGTTCCGATGATATCGGCCGGCATCAAATCGGGCGTAAATTGAATGCGCGAATAATTCAGATCGACGCTTTCCGCAAGGCTTCGCACGAGAAGCGTTTTGCCCAGTCCGGGCACACCTTCCAGCAAAACATGGCCGCCCAGGAAGAGCGCGCCAATCGCGCGATCTATGACTTCTTCCAGACCTACCATTCGCTTTTGAATCTGCTTGCGAATGGATCTATAGGTATGACGGAACTGTTCAGCTTTCTCTTCGATCATTTTGAACCGCCAAGGCGCCAAGACGTCAAGTTTTGAAGATTGCTACTCGATATTTTCAAAGTATTTTTTGACGATTTGCTGATAGGAGGGAGGAACGCGCTCCTTACGAACGGCTGATTCATTTTGATTTTGCCCGGAGGGTTGCAGCGCTCCATTTTTTAGAGTGGAGTCCTTATCCAAACCAAAGTTGCGCACTCTTGTGTACTGCGGATTTCCATTTTCATCCCATTGACTCTCCAGGTAAAGCGGGTCTTTGCCGGCATTTTCGCGCTGGCCTTCGTACAAGCGTTCGTATTCGGCTTTCGTTCGATCCTCTACGTACTCGCCTGTTCCTTTCTTGGTTGTGTCGAAGCGAGAGGGGCCCGTATCTTTGTTTGTGGTTCCTGCGCCATCTTCGACTCCCCCTTTTCCTTTTTCGACATCACGGTCTTTCAGCCGGCTATCCGTTGTAAATTGTCTCTTTCCAGTAGAGACTCCCTTTTGCGCTTGCCCCACGGCTTTTTGCAACTCCGCGCGCATTTGTTCAGCCTGGGATTTCTGGTTTTGATATTTTTTTAAAGCGTCCTTCAAAGCCTGAAGGTCTTTGCCGCTCATGTTTTCCGTGTTCAGATTCCGCCGGTCGATTCCGCCGGACGGTTCCTTTCCCTGGAGAGCGTTCTGAAAATCTTTCGCTAGCTGTTCGAGCTCCGCTTTTTGCTCTGCTGTCAAACCATCACCTTTTGCTTCCGGTTGCGCCGCATCTTGCCATGCTTTTTCGAGATCTTTGCCAAGTTTTTGTTGATTCTGCGCATTGGATTTTTTCAGCTTCTCCTCCAGTGCATTCAACTTTTTTAGGGCCTGGGCCTTATCAGTTTGGGGCTTCTGAAGATCCTGAGCAATTTTCTTGAATTCTTGAAATAGTTTTTTCGTTTCAGGATTGAGCTTTTGATTCTGCTGCAGCCGGTGAATCGTTTCTTCCATTTCTTTTGCGCCGGTGACAATCCTTGTTCGCTCTGTTTTTTGTACGATCACCTTGTTGGGTACAGGCAGAAATGGAACAATCAATAGTGATGCTGTCAGAAATGCCAACAATAGGAGAGGAAGGAGAGTAGCAGATCGAATTCCGGCAACGCGAAACGAGGACACGGCGTCGAGCTTTGGCAAGGTCTCGCGCACAAGTGGTTCGAGGAAGGGATGGCTGCTCCTTCGCAATTCAACGTAAGTTGTGAGACGTTCTTTCAAAGAATAGAGGCGGTCGATCGCGGCTGCGTTAACGTTGTCGTTCCTGGAAACGAACCATGCGATGGATCTGCTGAAGAAAAATAAGAGGAGCATTCCTGCGCTGATCCAGAGAACAAAGGGAGTGTACCACAAATACTTTTCTGCAATTAGATTCGCTAATCTCCAGATCAGATATGCGCAAGAAACGAGCACGAGGCACTGTGTAAGCAGCGAGAGGAGCTGAAGAGTTCTGACGTTACGGAGCAGACGCGAAATCTTATTTTGCTCCATGGGCTTAACAATACATACTTAGCCCGCCTGGCGCAAATGCTTTGAGGCGCGCAGACTGGCAATCGTAAAAAATGCGAGACTTGCTATGTAAACGGCAACCAGGATCGGAGTAACCAGAAAGAAATCGAAGATGGTGGTCGCAGATTTTCCGGAATGATAAAAAGCAGAAGCAAGTATCACGAGCAAAACCCCCAGAATGTAGGAGACAAAAATTCCGCGGGCCTGAACTCCAGACAGTCTCATGGCAATGAAGAACAGCAACCAGGGAAAAATCCAGAGCAACAGAATAAAGAGCGCTCGGAATACAACCGTTGGAGGCACGGCGGTGCACAGAACTATATTGAGAGAAATGCTTGTAAGTACGATCAATAAATAAAATGGGCCGGTGGCCGGATGATTAAGAAACAAGTTTTTAAGGTGAAGCGTCTGCCGAAGCGGTTTTTGTCGAAATCGTTTTTCATCCTGTTCCGTAAAAACTCCCATAACAAAGAAGGGGAGCGTTACCATTAAGGCTGCAAAGAGAATCTGGTACTGATCCTCGACCTGTTTTGCAGTGAAGGGACGATACGAATTCAAACAGAGGATTCCGGTTGCGGTGTAAAGATTGATGAGAGCCAAACCGATGATGCGCGCGCGGGGATTTCTTTGCAGTTTACGCGTGTCGAGAGCATTATGCCCCCACGCGACGAAGAGACATCCGATCAGGATGTAAAGGGTGCAATAAATCGTCCAGACCGGCACGTCTACACCCCAAATCTTCAACGGTACAGGGGCAAAGATTTGCCTCCAGATAACGAGCCACGGAGAAAGCACGGCGTATCCAACATCAGCCGGCTCGCGATAAGCGCTGCCGCCTAAGATCGCCAGCGAAATGTAAGAGACAAAACCCACAAGCAGTGAAAGTATGATCCCGATGATCGTTCGGTTTGAGCCTATCGAAATACAGATCGCCGCAAGGATTACCACTCCAAAGAAAAGGATGAGGTACAGAAGGGGAAGCACAAGGTCCAGATAAGTTAATCCGCCCATGAAAAAGAGCGTTGAGAATATGGGCAATGAAGAAAATAGGATGAGGCCGATAATGATAAAAGAGTGCAAGAATTTTCCGAGCACAAGCTGAATATAGGAGAGCGGAGTCAATTCCAGCAGTTCATAAGTGCTTCTTTCTTTTTCTGTTGTAAAACTGGCAGCGCCAAGGATCAAAGCGATCAGGCCAAGCAGGATAGAAACGGCAACCACGAAAGAAAAGAGAGTCACTTTAGCGTCGCTGGAAAGTGTTACCGGATTAAAAGTGGAAGATGTGCTCGAACCAACTGCGATGAGCGCGATTGAGGAGAGGATTGCAATGTAAACGGGAACCAGGAAAAAGATTTTTCGGGATCTCATTTCTTCGCGGAGCTGTTTTATCACCAGTGGATTTACCAGCAGGTCCTTCATGCAACTTCTCCGCGGGTAATTTTCATGAATAGATCTTCCAGGTTCGCTGTTACCGGTTGAAACGAGGTAATCCGGAAATTCTCACGCACGAGAGTTTGCAGAATGGATGCAATTTCCTCATCACTTTTCGTGCAGGAAAATTCAAGGGAATCGGAATTCCGGTTTACCTGATCAATTCCCATGTTTTTTAAGAAGGCTTCGATCGTTTCCAACGGATCAATGGCAGTCAGGCGATACTGCCGCGCAAGGTTAATCCGGGCTTCAATATCCGTGATGCTTCCCGAAATGACGAGCTGGCCGCGTTCGATAATCCCGATGGATGTGCAAAAATCTGAGAGCTCCGCAAGAATATGTGACGAGATCAGGATCGTCTTGTTCATCTTCTTGAGTTCCTTTAACAGTTCTCTGATTTCAATACGCGCCCGCGGGTCGAGACCCGATGCAGGCTCGTCGAGCAGTAACAATGCGGGATCGTGAAGCAGCGTTTTGGCGAGACACAATCTTTGTTTCATGCCGCGAGAAAGCGATTCAACGAGTTCATTCTTTTTGCCCGTAAGGTCCGTCAGCTCCAGCACATCATCGATCAAGCGGGGCCGCCTGCCGCGTGAAATTTGATAAGCAGCGCCAAAAAAATCCAGATATTCCCAGACAACAAGATCCGGATAGACGCCGAATTGATCCGGCATATATCCGATAATTTTTCGCACTTCGCCCGGTTCCACTTCAGGATCAATGCCCGCGATCCGGATTTTTCCCGTGGTGGGTCTCAGTAGAGTTGCGAGCATTCGAATCGTCGTTGTTTTGCCAGCTCCATTGGGTCCGATAAATCCGAAAATTTCTCCTTCCCGAATCTGAAGATTCAGAGAATCGACGGCTTTCAAAGGTCCGAAATACTTGGTCACATTTTCAAGTTCAATCATCGCTACCTCAATACGTGACAGTCGGCAGCCACGGATTCAACACAATGGCATCAGCCGAATCGGCATATACCGCTATGTAGATCGTTGATTCTGTTTTGCGTCCCCGGCCATTTACGATCAGCTCTCCTTTTGCGTCACGGATTTCTCCGAAGAAAAAATGAGGATTTGAAAAAGAGGATGAATACAAATGAAGTAGGTCGCGAAGATGTCTTTCCGCAAAAGGCGGATAGCGATCGCTTTTGAGCGGGAAGGAAAAGGATTTTGTGGACCCTGCTTTCACAGTTCCGAGTGCCGCGGCGTTCCGGCTATCGTATAGAAAAAAGGATTCTTCTATGTCGTAGTTCGTTCCATTCAGAATTTCGCCATGCACCTCCTTGGAATTAAGACTGAACTTCAGGTTGAGATTCAAATAGACGGTTTGCAAATCAAAAGCGTCAAAAGACCGGAAGGTCCACCGTTTCATGCTCTCTCCGAGAAGTTGGCGCGGCAAATCTTCCGAAAGAACAAAAGGCTCCGGCTGATAGTTGAACGATTGAAATGCAGTTTTCCGCAAATAGCTGCTTTCGGAACTGGATTGAAAATCGAAGGTACCAGATTCGGACATAACCGCGCCATAAACTTGATACACGGTTTGCTGCTTCAATCCGGGAAAAACTTCGATTACCCCGACGTTCGTGATTTTGCCGCGGCCCGCTTGTCTGTACTTTGTGTAGCCAAAAGATGCAAAAGTAAATAAAAGAATAATTGCCGGAAAAGAGAACCAGAGTAGTGAGCTCTTCCTTAGAAACTTCAAGATCAAGTATTGAAAAGGTCCTATCGCGCAAATGTAGATGAAGAAAAAGAGGGCGAACCATTTGAAATCGGGAAGTTTTAAACCGGGAATATTGTAGAGATCTTTTTGAACGCGCGGGTTTTCATCCAGTTTCTGTCGAAATCTTTGTTGAAACACCGGGTCACCGGTGGGAGTTGTTGGATATACGATAGCGGTCCAGAAGCGCGCGAAAATATTGCGAAGGTTTTCTGGGAACTGGGAGTAATCGAAAGCAAAGTAGGTGATGCTCCCCTTATAGAAGGGCGATGATGTGATGAGACTGTTTTCCTGGGAGAGCATGACGAGATCCCGGTCACTGGGACGCGTTCTAACGGTTTGAGCCGGAATTTCAAGCGTAGGGAAGGGTTCGGTCGTTTTTCTTATCCAGGAGCGTGCGAGAAAATCTCCGGTGGAGATTTGATTTAGTTCGGGATAGATCTCCGGCAAATGGTCCCGGATCAATGGATCTTTTAAAATGGCGAGGTCCGTGGCCGCTGAACAAATAAGAACTCCACCGGAGGCCACGTGTTGCACAATCGATTTCCATTGAGCCGGTAGCAACTGCGCCGGCGATAGGGATCCAACGGCAATTCCGTCCGCTGTCGCGTATGCCATCCATTCGGCAAACAGATCTTGCGGTCTGTAGTAGACCACAAAACTTTTCCCACCCCAGGGATTTTCCTGACCGTTTAGAAATTGATGATTGTATTCATCGGCTGAAATCACCAAAAGCAGGTTATCTCGATGATTGAGAGCGCGTGGATCCAGATTCGCTTCCAGAACCTTGTTTCCGGCATTGTCATAGATGACATAACTCAGGCTTTCGTAATAGCTGGAATGGTAGTATAGAATCTCAACTCTTTTCCGCGTGGTTTCTCCCAGATCGAGAGATTTTTCGAAAGTTGTATTTCCTTTTCGGACCTGGATCTTGCCCTGGAATCGTTCGCCGGCATTTCGGATTTGAAAAACAACAGGAACCCATCTCTCGGCGCGAACGTAACCGTCTAATCCGATGGTAACCTTCTCCACCTGAACCGCTGCCATACAGACAGGAGGAAGAAGTATCAAAAAAAGGAAAAGAGAGAACTTATGGAAGATCATGCAAAAAAGAAATTGTATCATGTACAAAGTAGCACAGGCGTCCCGGCTGTGTGGAACTTCACAGGCGAGACGCCTGTGCTACTCATATTTTTTTGCATTCTTTTTCCGGTTATGGTGAAATGATGCAATGCAATCTCCGCGGGTGTTCATGGCGGCTGGACTATGCGGCGTCATCTGTTTGGCTTTAGGCATTTTTATCGGAAGTTCTCGGATTACAGCGAGCGATGCTCCGCTGGAAACGCGTAGGGAGCTGATGGATCTATCGGATGCTTTTGCGGAAATTGCCGAACATGTGAATCCTTCCGTCGTTCACATCAGTTGTGTAGGACCGGAGGTCGCCGAAGAGCGGGAAGAATTACAAGAAGAGGAACAGGACGAGAGTCCATTTGGTTTTGGATCCGGAGTGATCATCAATCCGGAGGGCTATATTCTGACGAGCAGCCATGTCATCGATTCGGCTGCAAAAATAGAGGTAAAACTCTCCGATAACCGGCAGTTTATTGCAAAACTGATCGGTCAGGATCGTGAAACGGATCTGGCTCTGATCAAAGTGGATTCGGAGAATCCACTTCCCGCCGCTCCGATGGGAGATTCGGACCGGTTGCGTCCCGGACAGCTGGTCATGGCGATCGGAAATCCTTTTGTTTACGATCACACGGTCACGGTTGGTGTTATCAGCGCTTTAAATCGAAAACTAGGAACCACGATTTTTGATAATTTCATTCAGACTGATGCCGCAATTAATTTTGGAAATTCGGGTGGTCCGTTGCTCAACGTGAAGGGGGAAGTAATCGGGATTAATACCTTGATCAGCTCTCAGGGAACCGGAATTGGTTTTTCGATTCCCATTAACATGGCAAAAGAGATTCTGCCGCAGTTGATGGAAAAGGGTAAAGTTCGGCGCGGATTCTTAGGATTGGTGCCGCAAGATATAACTCCTGATTTGCAAACAGCCCTCGGCTTGTCGCAGAAAGAGGGTGTCATCATTTCTTCGGTTCAGCGGGATACGCCGGCTGCTAAAGCAGGTTTGAAACGCTACGATGTGATTGTGGAATTCGATGGAAAAAAGGTCCAAACAGAAGATCAGTTCCGCCGCTATGTTGCTGAGACTCCACCAGGACGGAAAATAAGACTACGAGTTCTTCGCGATCAAGAAAGTTTGGAAATCCTTTCGGAGCTCATGGAAAGAGATCTTGTTGAAGCAAAAGCTCCAGAAATTCCGCTACAGAAAAAGGAATCAGACCGGGTCGGTTGGAAAATCGAAAACTTGCAAGCGGCTCACCCTGTGTTGCAACCGGATCATGAGAAAGGCGTGGTAATTCAGCACATTCAATCCGGTCGCGCCGCCGATATTGCAGGCCTGAGAACCGGCGACATCATTCTCGAAGCCAACAAAAAACCGGTCGCTGATGCGGCCGCTCTGGAGAAGGTTATCGCCGAAGCAAAAAAAGGGGAGATTTTCTTGCTGTACATTTACCGTTTCGGAAGCTACCTGGTCGTCACCCTTCAAGTCCCCTAAGCTCTTCATTTGACACCGCTTTCTCCTCTTACTATATTTTGAGTGTCCTTTTTAGGTGACTGAATGCCAAAGCCAAAAATTCTCGTAATTGACGATGAGCCGGATATTCAATCCACGCTCAAAATGATCCTCGAATACGAAGGCTACCGGTATATTTCGGCTTTGAACGGTCCGGACGGGATTCGAATCATTGATGAGGAGCATCCGGATGTCATTTTTCTGGATATCAAGATGCCAAATATGGACGGCGGTGAGGTCTTTGACATCTTGAAGAAAAAAGGTCTGGTCTCCCCGGTGATTATCATATCGGGCCATGCATCAGTTAGCACGGCAGTGGATTTTATCAAGCGGGGCGCTTTCGATTTTCTGGAGAAGCCGCTCGAACGGGAAAAACTCCTCGTTGTGTTGCGTAATGCTCTGGAAAGAAAAAAGCTCATGGAGGAATACCGCGAGCTAAAGCTTCAGGTGGAAGAACGGTTTCAGATGATCGGCGAAAGCGATGCAATGAAGCGACTCCGCGAAGCGATTGCAAAAGCAGCTCCCTCCAATTCAACGGTCTTGATTCGCGGGGAGAGCGGCACCGGCAAAGAACTGATTGCCCGGGCAATATACAAGAATAGTACCCGGGCAGATAAGCCTTTTGTGAAGGTCAATTGTGCGGCGATTCCCGAAGAGCTGATTGAAAGCGAGCTGTTTGGTCATGAAAAGGGATCTTTTACCGGAGCTGTTGACAAAAAGATTGGGAAGTTTGAGCAGGCCGATGGCGGAACCATCTTCCTGGATGAAATCGGAGATATGAGTCATCGCACGCAGGCAAAAGTCTTGCGTGTCCTGGAACAGGGGGAACTGGAAAAGGTTGGCGGATCGAAACTGGTTGTGGTCAATGTGCGCGTTATTGCTGCCACCAACAAGCATCTTGAAGAGGAAATTGAAGGGGGGCGTTTTCGCGCAGATCTTTTCTTCAGACTGAACGTCATACCGATTTACGTTCCACCTTTGAGTGAACGTTTAATGGATATTCCGCTTTTGGTCAGGCATTTCGCTGATCATTATGCGATTGAAAATAATTTTGCGCCGAAACAGTTTTCACAGGAAGTGCTGGATCGATTCCAATCCTTGCCATGGAAAGGAAACATCCGCGAGCTAAGAAATGTGGTAGAACGTTTACTCTTGATGAGCTCGGGAAATGTCATCACTTTGCAGGATCTGGAGACAAGCATTCCAGGAATGGTGGGAGAAGTGAAAACAAGAGAACTCGATATCTCCCTGGGTCAGTTGGAGACTTTGAAGGATTTTAAAGAAACTGCAGAGAAGCTTTTTCTGATGGAAAAATTGAAGCAGAATAACTGGAATATTGCGAAAACAGCAAAAAAAATTAAGACTCCTCGCAGCAATTTGTACAAAAAACTGGAACAATATAAGATTGCAATCAAGAAAGAAGGAATCGTTTAGGATTTCAGATTTTAGATTTCAGATTTAAATGTGAAATCAGTAATCTGCAATCTTCAATCTTATAAAGGGGGGGTGAGAGGTTCAAAGTGACCGGAGAAGGCAAGATGATCGCTGGTCCGCAAGATCAGAGGAAAGTCCGAACTCCGCAGGGCAGTGTGGTTCCTAACAGGAACCGGGAGCAATCCCAGGGAAAGTGCCACAGAAAACATACCGCCATGAGTTATCGTGGTAAGGGTGAAATGGTGCGGTAAGAGCGCACCGCTTTTCTGGTGACAGAAAAGGCAGGGTAAACCCCACATGGAGCAAGATCAAATATGGTAACTTCGAGATTGCCCGTCTCATTATGGTTACCGGGTAGATCGCTCGAGAAATCCGGCAACGGATTTCCTAGATGAATGATCATCCTCTGCGAAAACAGAGACAGAATTCGGCTTACCAACCTTCTCCGGCAACTTTGAACCTCTGCTAAAATGAAAGCGACATGAAAGGAATTTCGCAGCTCCTGATTGGAATCCGGCTTCTCAGCACCATTCAAAAGTTTTCCGCACAGCTGTCGTTATTTCTTGATTCCGGCCGTGTGTACCTCTATTGCTACACCGATAAAGTCTTGTTTGTGGAACTGGGAGATCTGTTTCCTGCATCCTGGCTCGCTCAAACAGGTATGACGAACGTTGCCGCAAAGATTCGAAGTACGACTTCTTCCCAAGAGAAAGTGAACGCCTTTAAGGTGGTATCGGAAAACGCTGAACTGAGAACGTCGTTTGCGGACGTTGTAAAGAAACACCTTGGGGAGTTTTTCATTTCTGATCTAAAGAAATGCGAATTAAAAGCTGATCCTCTCCTCGTGTCGCAGCCTCTCTTCAGTCTATCCGAATTATTTTCCGATTGTGCTGCTCTTCTGAACTCCAATTTTTTTTACCAGGAACTCTTGTCGAGTAATGATATAACGTTTCAACTTTCTGCGGATTACCTGGAAAGAAGCACAAAAGTGAAGATCACATTGCAGCAAGGCTATCTCCTTTCGCGTCTGGAACACTCGCAGTCAATTCAAGACATTGTGCCGACTGTTCCGGCGGATGAGGAAACAACCAAGAAAAATCTTCTTCTGCTTTGGTCGTTCGGGATTCTGGATTCCACCCATTTGGGCCGTATGCTCCCACGTATGGACCCTTCCTATGTTCCCGGTAAGGGGTCGGAATCGCGCGTTCATCACGCGGACAGTTTTTCCAGCGATGTTCGCAAGCAGATTGAGATGATTGATCAAACCTATGTGGGTCTTTCTCATAAGGACTACTACACTTTACTGGGTGTGACAACAAAAGCGGATCTGCCACAGATAAAGACCGCTTACTATCGCCTGGCGCGAAAATTTCACCCGGACCGGTTTTACGGATTGGAAGATCCGGTGCTAAAAGAAAAGATCGATATCATCTTCTCCACAATCAATGTCGCTTATGAGACTCTAAAGAATCAGAAGAGCCGCCATATCTATGATACTTCTTCCCTCGATGATAAGCGGATCAGTCCCTCCAGCGTAATGTCAGAACCCTCCATGTCGGTTCCGGAGAGTCATGGAAAGGTCGCAGAAGATTATTATCAGCGCGCGCAGAAATCTTATTCCAGCCGAAATTTTTTCGAAGCTGTTCAGTTCTTGCGCTCCGCAACTCAGATCGCGCCTGATGTTGCAAAATACTGGCGGCATCTTGGAATTGCGCTTTCAAAAAATGATCAATGGCGAAAGGAAGCGGAAGATAGTTTTCAAAGGGCTGTCGACATTGAACCGGAAAACGCCGAAAATCATCTCTATCTGGCCTTTCTCTATCGAAATTCGGCCCTCAAGCTGCGCGCAAAAAGATGTTTCATGAAAGTCCTGGAAATCGATCCCCAAAATGATGTTGCCAAAGATCAGATTGCTCAGATCGATGCCGAGGAATCAGCTTCGCAAAAGAAAGGACTTCTGGACAGTTTTTTTAAGAGGAAACAGTAGTGGCAGAGCATTTTCATTATCGCGCGTTTATTCACGCTCGGTAACTAGACCCTGACCTTACTCGAAATTCCTATCGCGTAAAATGCTCTGCTGACATCCAGGCAAGCAGAGCATTTCTTCAGGTAAAGTCTGCTAGTGCAGGTTGCTGGTATTTTCGAGAATCTAGGATCTGTACAAATTATGTGGAAATGCTCTGCCACTACTCCAGCGATAAATCAGTCCGCCAGCGGTTTTCCATGTCTTCCAATGAGACCAGATAGACGTCCTCAAATGCCTCAGAAAATCTTTCTTGTTTTCCTAACCGGTCGAGGAGCTGGTTCATCTGATACAGCCGGTGACGATCGATGAGGTATTCAATGAATGATAACGATTGGAGGTAGAGAATTGCTGCAGTTTGCGCATTTACTGAGGCAAAACTTCCTTCCAGTTTCCGGAATTGCGGAAGGCTATTAGACGTGAGCAAAGTTTTCAGGCCCTGTTTTCCTTGCTGCGAAAGGCGCTCTCCTTCTGAATATTTGGCAAGTCCTTCGTGCAGCCATCCCGGGCAGTTCTTGAGCGTCTTGAGATCAACAAAGGAATGAGATAACTCGTGTACCAGAACTCCTTTCAACTCGTCATTGATGCTGCTGAGCCCTTTTATGGGAAGCTTGATCTTGCCGTCATTTGCTCCCGCTGACCACATGGGAACATCCATCACATTGAAATACTGCTGCCGCGGATAAAGGATCACCACAAAGGGTTCTGAAGGATAGAACTCATACTGCCGCGATAATTGGCGGTACGCTTCTTCAAGAAACTCCGCGATCTCAGCGGTTACCGAGCTTTCGGCATGTCCGCCGTCATATCTGATGAGGAAATGGCTGCTCACTGAGCTGTTGTAATCGGCGGACGCGGTCTTCTCTTTTTCGAGTCTAGCTAGTTTTTCGCGGATTTCCGGATCCTCATTTGCCCTTAGAGATCGCGTCCAGTAATCCCGGGCCACATCCAGCTCTTCTTTGCGCCAGTGCATTTCCGCCAGATAGTTCAATGCGGTCGTATTGTTCGGATTTCTTCGTAATACTTCACGGAAATTCGTCTCCGCGTTCCAATCATCTTTTAGAAGGTAGTAGGCGACGGCGAGGTTCAACGTCGTCGCTTCATTTTTGTAATAGTCACAAGCTTTTTCAAATTGTTCGAGCGCGCCGTGAAAGTCCTTTTTTTCGGCCAACTCCATCCCCCGGTCTGTGTAAAATCGCGCCAGACGTTCCTTTGTTTTTGTGTCTTCCAGAATCTGTTTCTGCGTGGGTTCAGCTGCGAGCGTGATTTTTGATGGCGGGACTGTTTCCGGTTTTTTGCTTTCCGATTTTTCGATCCGGATCACCATGGATTTCGGAATTGACACGGTTCCGCCGGCGATCGTGTATTTCACTTCATTTCCTTCTTCCCGCGCGCCGGTGCACTCGAGCTTCTTGCCATTCTTCAAATGAATGATATCCGCATGCAGCGTGCTCGCACTGAAGATGAGAAGGAGAAAGAGCAACGCGTTGAACCGCATCAGAAAATCACTTTCGAAATCTCTACAACACTTGCTGGAGAGCTTTGCTCGATGAAGATATTCGGCAAGGTCTTGACGGCGTCTCGTGCTTCGCTCTTGGATGAAAATTGACCGAACAGGACGCGATGGCAAATCTGGTTCTTGTAGTTTACGGGCAGAACGATAATTTCGTTTGAATAGTTCAGCATCCGGTGCGTGTCTACCACGGTCTTTGCCTGACAGGCAATCACCAGCTGGATGGTGTAACCATGGGCCGCGTTCGCCAGAGTGCTATTCCAGGAATTCGCTGCATCGGCAACCCTGCCATTACGCAGGAGGCGGAGTGGCCCTTCCGGTGGCATTTCAGGGATTCCGGGCGGCTCAGCCAAACCGGGCTCGGGAGAGTTCACCGGATTGTGGCGCACCACAGGTGAAGCCGAAGATGTCACGCTCTGAGCGTTTCGTTGAACGTAATAAAACACAGCAAGGGCAGCAGCCGTCGCTACTAATAAGATAGTAGCAAGTCTCTTCCAGCGGATTCCGGGTGACGCAGGTTGCCCCATGCTTAGCATCGGCACGTCTCCCTCTAGCGCAGGCTCCTCGAGAATCGGTTGAAATACTGATTGCACTTCGGAGGATAGTTCTGCTGGTGGTTCTGGTTCCGGGATCTTTTCTTCCTCTTCTTTTACGGGAGGAATTGTCTCGGTTTTTGCAGGCTCAGGCTTGGAGATTTCCGCTGCGGGCTCCGGCGATTCCACTCTCACATCGGAAGCCGGAGAAACATCCTCCCGATTCTCTTGCGCCGCGGAGTCGGGCGCCGGTGGCTCCACTGGAACTTGCACAGGCGCTTCCCCGACGGGAGCAGGCGATGTCAACTCTAATGGTTCATCCATGATGGGCCTGACCAGATCAAGGTACTCCAGCGCAACAACGGTTTTGCAAATTTCAAACGTGTCTAAATTAGATGTCTCAGCGACCTGATGCAGTGAAATTTGCCCATTTAACATGGAAACCACTTCAGTCACCGGCAAGTTCAGTGTTCGATTCTGCTCCTCAAAATCCGATGCAACGGCGTAAACAGCCTCCGGCGATCCAATGTGTTGCAGAATCCATTCACGATTTTGCGTTTTAATGATTCCCTTATAGACCATAGAAGCTACCGGCAGGTTCAGGTGGATCATTTCTTGCGGAAGCTCGCTTTCATGAACCTGATATTTTCCCTGGTTCCAGAAAAGCAGTTCATGAATAATTCCGTCTACTTGCGCGTGCGCGCCCCACAACAGGTCTTTTGCGCTGATGTAGCCAAGCTCCAACAATGTTTTCCCGAGCGAAACGTTCGGTTTCAATCGTGCTTGAGCGTCCTGGACTTGTTCGGGAGTGAGCTTGCCCGCGCGTTTCAGCACTTCAGTCAAACGGTCCGCTTTGTCATTTGAAGCGGCGAAGGAAATGGTCCCTTTTTGAAAGTAGGTAACTTTTATGGTCGGCGCATTTTCCAGGCGAATCATTCCGGTCAATCCGGATTCAGCGGCATCTTTCAGTAACTCTATGAAAGGCGTTTCACTTAAGAGCCCCTTGGTGGGAAACTTCATCTTAACTCTTGTTAACTCTTGCCCTGAGCTATCTGTCGTAATCCTCGCTTTGCAGTATTGCGATCATCCGAAGCAATAAATTTTGTTACCAGCGCTTTTTCGTAGGAACGTCTAGCCGCGATCGCCTGTTTTTTGGCTTCGTAGATCTGACCGAGCTTCACATAAATTCCAGCAACCAGCCATTTTGGTTCTTTCGGGTTCTTTCTTAGAAGTCTTTGGAGTTGGCGCTCCGCTTGTTCGTAGGAACCCTTTAAATAGGACAATTCAGCCATGTAATAATTTGTGAGATCGTTGTTCGGATACCGCTTTAAAACAGCTTGAAAAGAGGCTTCGGCCTCCTGGAATTTTCCTTCGGCGGCCAATCTCCTTCCTTCCAAATTCATGCGGTAAATGTTGGCTTGTGTCTGGTTGTAATCTCGATCGCGATTCTTGAGCGCCTCTTCACGATAATTGCGATAATCACGCAGAGAAAGCACTTGATTGTATGCGTCTTTCGCTTCCTTTCTCATTCCGATTTGATCGTAAATACTCCCGAGTTCCAAATAGGTACGCGGGAGAATCCAGGCAGGTTGTTTCGGTTTCTGAGCAATCAAAACCTTGATCTCCTCGATCGCTTCCTCCGGATACAGCTGCCGGCTCTTCACTCTTGCGAGTTTTAACCATGCCTGATTCTTAATTTCAGAAGTGTAACTTGGCATTCCTTGTTTGCAGCGTTCTAGGATTTCAGCATAAATCGTTTCTGCCCGGTCGTAGTCATTGATTTCATCGGAAATCAAAGTGCCAAGCCAGTAGTGATACCAGGCGTTTTGGGGATACTTTGCGTGAAATTCCTCAACGATTTGTACCGCTTCCTGCGGCCGGTCTTCGAAGTCTCCGTAAAACCGGGCCAGAATCAACCGGGCTTCATCGCCAAAGTACATCGATTTTTTGGAAGCAATCTTGAGGTAATTGAGGCCTTTTTCTTTACTTCCTCCCGGCAAAAACAACAATGTTTTCAGAACCTTGGCGTATCCTGGAAGCGTCCCGGCCAGATAGTTATAAACACCCACGTTATAAAATGCATCGTACTGATCGGGTTGGATTTTCAGCAGCAATTCTAAATGATTTTTGCCTTTTCCGGCATCTCTGCCTGCCGAGAAGTAACTCCCCCTCAAACCCTTCACGCGAGATTTCAGTGAGTACGCGTTCCCGAGATAGAACAGCCCCGTGACATCGCGGCTGTTCTTGTCAAGAAGCCTCTCTGAGCGATCGATCGTTTGCTTGAGAAAAAAATCGAAGTCTTTGTCGAAGGGTGTTTCTTTCGCTTCTTTGTCATAGATATAAGAGCGAAAAATTTTCCACCAGTAGCCGTTGGCCATGAAGTATGACACGGCCGGGCTGTTTGGTCTTGATTTTTCTAGATCCCGAATCAGGCTGATGCCTGCATCGAAATCCGCATTTAGAAAAAGCTCATTTGCGCGAACAACTGTGGCATCGAAGGCTTCGTCCGAATGGAGACGATCAGCCGTCAAAGCGACTGTAGAAAAAGACACAAGGAGGAGAATGAAAAAGAAAAACTTCATCTTTTAAGATCCTCAAAAGAGCGGATTGGCTACACCGGACTTAAAGAATTCACCCGTTTCGACCGGCGTGCAACCTCTTCCGAGTAAGTGAAACAAAAATAGGGAGTTATTATAATGCTGCAGCAGGAAACGGTCAACGAAATGTCGCTTTACTGCAGGAGAAACTGAATCAACTTGGTTTCGTCAATGGTGATTTGTTGGCGTTTGTAGTCGATCAGACCTTCTCGTTTAAATCTTCCTAGAAGAGCTGTGACGGCTGGTCGATCGGTTGCAAGGAGCCTTGCCAGTTCCTCCTGAGTCAGTGTAAGGCTGGTTCGATGCCTTCCGTTCTTATCGCCATTCTGCTTGCCAAGCTTTAAAAGCAGTTTGGCAAATTTTTGTGATTCATGGTTCGTAGATAACACTTCCAGCTGCTCTTTTGCCTCGGAGATCTTTGAGCAAAAGAAGGTTAAGAAGCATCCGACTACCTCCGGTTTGCTGTAGAGCAGCTCGAAGAAGGTTCTTGCTTTCATAGAGGCAACGATGGATTCTTCGAAGGCAATAGCCTGGTCTGTTCTCCGTCCATTATTGCAGAGGCAAAGCTCGCCAAAAAAACCATTTTGGCGGATCATCTCGACGGTCTTTTCTTTTCCATCCAGACTGATGACGGAGACTCGAACCCGTCCTTTCTGAATCCAATAAAGCTCGCTAGCCGGGTCGCCCATCAAATAAACGATCTGGTTGCGCTTTATTCTCTTTGTGAAGAATGCATATTCAAAGTTTTTTGCCTGGTCCTTGATGAATTCACTCAGAACCTGACATTGTTCGTGTGTCCAAGATTTCATAACGGCAGTTTCCCCTCTTAGGAAGCTTTCTCAGGTTAGTCGTCGAAAAAGCTCTTCATTATACAGATTTAGCCCCTAGAGTGTCAATTTTAAGCCTCCCGACGC
>JAKEFK010000302.1 GCA_022616075.1 bacterium | reverse complement strand
CTGCGGTTCGGAGTTCCTTTGTTCGATATTCTGCGGTTTAATATCCTTTTGCGAAAATCCTTCTAAAAAAACAAGAAGTTCAACGTCAGTAGTACGAGCTCAATATGTTTGTTCCTTACGAATCTCGAAGTTTCAGGTAGCGGTTGGCCATACGCATAATTTCGGATTTTACGATTTCCGGAGTAATCGAGAGCGCCTGCAACCTATGTTCGGAGAAGAGAAACGTTTCGCGCATCAGAGTACCGATCATCAAGGCGGTGATTCGTATGGCGTAGTCCGGCCGCGGGTGTTTGATTTCCTTTCGCCTGCTGTTTAATGAGGAAATCAGCATATGCAAAGTTTGGTTCGATCCGCTGGTGACAAGCGCGATGACGATTTCGTCTCCGCCCGGCCTGGCTTCTTTCAGCAAGGCCCGTATAAGGTTCCGATTTTCGGAGTAGAAATTAGCTGTATGATCCACAAAGCGCGAAAGAAAGCGTGATAAGGAAAGGGCGCTGTTTTCCTCGCTTTCAAAAAAAAGCCTGGATTCATTCAGCCAGCGCCCGTAGTAAATCTCGGCAATGTGCCTCAACAAATGAGATTTGCTTTCAAACCGGAAATAAAAGGAGCCCTTGGATGTCCTCGCATTTTCCATGATTTCGTCCACCGAAATGGTGTCAAAATCGCGATTCTGAAGCAGCGCCATTGTTTCTTTCACAAGCCGGTCTACCGTGGCCTGGCTCCGGGCCTGCTGCGAAGGGCGGAGCTGACCGGATGCGAGCGCCTCTCCTGATTTCAGCTTTCTTTTCACAGACAAGGTTTTAGCACGATCTTCTTTCCATTGGCAAGATTGACATAATAGACTATACAGTCTATTATTGGAACGACAAGCGGAGGTGAAGAGAATGGCAGTCCGAATGCTTTCCTTGATTTTGATTTGTTTTTGGGCGCATGTTGGAATTGTGAATTCGCAGGATCAAGGCGCTCCGCAGGGAAACGCCTTATCCCGTTTGGAGTTTTTCATCGGGGACTGGAAGACAGCGGGCAAAATGTTTCCGGCGGGCACAAATCAGCCGGTCGAAACTTCAGGGCGGATCGCATATCGCTGGGCATCTTCGCTCTGGTTGATTTTCGACCATACTGCGGCGATGCCTGAAAAGATTCCATATTCCGTTCACGGTATTGTGGGGTACGATCCGGCCTCCGGAGAGTACGTGGCCTACGCTTTCAACAGCATGAACCCTGTTGCAATCCGCTACAGGGGAAACTGGAGGGATGAAAACACGCTCGTCTTTGACAGTGACGCGTTTCCGGATTCCAGGAAAGCGCAGAGGATTACGTATTCGCGCCAGGCTGATGGAACGGTCCGTTTCTATGCAGAAAACGCACACGATGGAACGAGCTTCTCACCTCATTCTGATCTACTGCTCTCGCACTAGAATCAACAATGTTGGAGACGCTGCATGAGATGGATCGTCGTCATCCTTTTCCTTTTTCTTACTGGCTTCACTGTTTTTTGTGTTACTGAAACTTCGTTCCTGGATTCCTTGAAAGAAATCTGGGTGAAAGTCTGGGGTAAGCAAATTCTATTCGATCTCTACATCGGATTTACGTTGGTGTCTCTTGTCTATTTCTTAAATGAGAAATCGATCGGCCGTGCGATGCTGTGGATGCTGGCCACATTTGCATTTGGGAACATTGCCAGCCTGGTATATCTTCTGCTGAATTTCAGATCCATAGAAGCCATGATTTCCAGAATCAGGAGCCCGCTGGCCTGAATCTTTGCGTTATAGATTAGTCGCCGGCTGGAGCAGAGGCTGTTTGTGTTTGCGCGGAGGTGAACCAGACTCTGCGAAGCCACATTGCAAAATTGTCAAACAATGTATACACGAACGGCAGAATGATGAGAGTCAATATGGTTGAAGCAGTGAGGCCGCCGATAACGGCGCGAGCCAGTGGATAGTAGTACCCGCCGAAGATTCCGCCACTGCCGACTGCCATCGGAACCATGCCGAGGATGGTGGTTCCAGCAGTCATCAGAATCGGACGGATTCGGTCCTCGCAAGCCTTTAGAATGGCTTCTTCGCGCGGCAACCCGGTTTCACGCAATTGATGCACACGATCGATGAGCACGATACCGTTGTTCACAACCACGCCCATTAAGATCAGCAATCCGATTTGCGCCATGATGTTGAAAGGAGTTCCCGTGATCAGCAAGAACCAGAACACGCCGACAATGGCAAACGGAATCGCCATGATAATGGCCAGTGGATGAATCAAAGATTCAAACAGCGATGCCATGACAATATATACGAGCACCAGGGCCAGCAGGAAATTGATCAGCATTTGTTTGCTCTCTTCATCGTGTTCCAACACGCGCTCGTCAAAACTCCATGTATAACCGGGAGGCAGGTTTATGTCATTCATAAGACTGCTGATGGTCTTACGCGCATCATCAAAGGTTTTTCCTTCATACGTGGCTTTCAGGCGGATGTTGTTTTTTCGGTCTAAACGTTGGATTTCATTTTGTCCTTCGACGATTCTGAAATCTACGATGGAACGCAGCGCCACCGGTCCGGAGCTAGTCTGGATTTCAAGGTTCTTCAGATCCTCAATGTTTTCGCTGTCCTCCCGGCGCAAGCCGAGTATCATGTCAATTTCTTTTTCAGGAGTTGTGTAGCGTCGCAATCTCTGGCCACCCAGTGCGAACAAAGTAATCTCCGAAAGTTCTCCCGGAGTAATTCCGTACTGAATTGCCTTTTCGCGGTTCAAAACCATCTGGACTTCGCGGCGCCCGGTCTTTGCATCGAGACGCAAATCCTCAACGCCCTTCACCTTCACAATCTTCTTTTCTGCGTCGCGAGCAAGCGCTTTCAAAGTTTCAATGTCCTCTCCATATAGATAGACCGAAAAATAAGTTGAAGTGCCGCCCGATTGCTGGTCCTCATCTTCAAAATAGACCCTTACGCCGCCGAATTTGGGAAGCTTTTCGCGAATCTTTTTTCTGATTTCTTTTGCTTCTTCATCCATTACGTCTTCTTGCTTCAGGGTGATGACCGTCATTGCGTCGCTGTCGGAAAAATAGCTGTAAATGGATTCGAGCGGCCAATTCTTTTGATTGTCATCCAGAAAGTGCTCGATCTGGCTGACGATTTTTTCTACGTCCCTTTTGTAAAGGAAATCGGAAAAGTCGTACCGCAGAAACATTCTGCGATTTTTGCCGCCGGCGAACGTGCCGGTCTGCAGTCCAAGCTTGAAGGGCAGAATCGTGCTGGCAAGCATCAGCACCACGAGAATGAACGCCCAAACACGGTGTGCGAACGTCCAATGCAACACGGTGGAATAATGTTTTTTCATCCAGCGAATCCAGCCCGGGTCTTCCACTTTCTTGTCACGCAAGAAGCGGGAAGTCGCCAGTGGAATCAAGGTAAGCGATACGAGCAGAGAACAGATGAGCGTCGAGGTGATCGCAACTCCGATTTCAGCCAGGAAAATGCTGATCTCAGTTTTCTTTCCAACGATCAAAGGCAGAAACACTATGATGGTGCAAATCGTGGAGGCCATAACGGCCATCTCTACTGTTTTTGCTCCTTTTTCGGAAGCGAGCATCTTGCTCAAACCTTCCTGCCGGTTCTTGTATATGGATTCCAGAACAACGATCGCATTGTCCACGAGCATTCCGACCGCCAGCATCAAACCCATCATGGAGAGTAGATTGAACGTATGTCCCAGGTAGTAAAGGATGGTCGCCCCGCAAAGCACGGAAATGGGAATAGCTAGAGAAACTATTAACGTCGTATCAATACGCCGCAGAAAAATAAAGAGAATGATAATAGCGAACATGCCGCCCCACATTCCAGAATCCGTGATCCCTTTCAATCCATCCTTAATTTCTTTTGCCTGATCCTGCCAGACAAAGAGATTGATTCCTTTTAAGTATGGGTCGTCTCCAAATTTTTTAACCTGGTTTGTTACAGCCGAGGCTACTTCAACGGCATTGGCAGTCGGTTCTTTGAAGACTTCCAGCGCAATGGCATAAGAATGGTTAAGATGCCGTCCAAATTCCACCGCCGGCTCTGCATATTGAATCTCGGCAATGTCTTGGAGTTTTAATCCGGTCGCATTTACTGGGAAGTTTTTTACGGCATCGAGATCCCTAAAGGTGCCGAGTGATCGAACGGTGATGACGGATTCGTTTCCACGAATTTTTCCAACGCTCAGATTGCTGTTGCTCTTCTGCAGATTTTCAGCAAGATTACCCACATCGATTTTGTGTTCAACCAGTTTGTTCAGAATCAAATCGATCCAGAGAGCTTTCGGAAGCACTCCATTTAAATCCACGCGAGCAACTCCCGGAATGCGTTCGATCGGCATTTTGATTCGTTTTTCCAACAGGTCGTAGTTCGCTGCCAGATCGATGCCAGGCGCCGATATGCGGGCCTGCACGACAGGAATATCGCTTGTGTTGAAATTCAACACGTTGATGTGCTCTACATCCGCGGGAAGATCTTTGCGAATCAGTTCAATTTTTTCCGCGACTTCTGTGCGGACCACGTCGAGTTTGACTCCCCAATCGAACTGGAGCTGGATCTGCGCTTCATCCGCTGTGGCGGTCGATTCCATCTTTTTTATGCCGCTAAGAGTGGAGAGAGCTTCTTCAATCGGCTTGATGATGTTCTTCTCAATTTGCTGTGGACTGGAGTTTGAATACGGGACCTGAATGAAAATTCCGGGAAATTCTACGTCAGGAAAGTAGGCGAGTTTCATTCGCGTTGTAGAAATGACTCCCAGAACGATAATGCTCGCAAGAAACACCAGAGTTGTAATCGGCTTATGAATCGAGAATCCTGAAATGCTCATGCGTTTGCAGCCTCCGCAACACCCGGCTGCGTCTTTTCGAGCTCTTCGATGTCAACTCTCCTACCTTCTGTCATGCTGTACAGGATCGGAATGATGATCATTGTCAGCAGTGTGGAAACACTCAATCCACCGATGAGCGTGATCGCCAGCGGCGCGCGAATCTCGGAACCTTCTCCAGAAGTGAAAGCCATGGGAAGCATTCCAAGAAGTGTCGTGAGTGTTGTCATCAGGATCGGACGAATTCGAACCTTGCCCGCTTCTATCATTGCATCCATTAGAGGAACGCCCTTTTTGCGGATCGTGTTGATGTAGTCGACAAGAATAATCCCATTATTTACGACAATTCCCGCAAGGATGATGAATCCCATAATCACAATAACGCTGATATCCTGGTTTGTGGCCCACAGAATCCAGGCAACGCCAATAAGGGCGAGCGGAACGGTAAACATCAGAATGAACGGCTGAAGGAGCGATTCGAACTGCGCCGCCATCACGAAGTATACAAGGAAGAAGGCGAGAGCTCCTACCAGATACAGTGAGCGGAAAGAACGTTGCAGTTCTTCACTCTGTCCACTGAGCGTTGCTGTGACACCACCGGGCATTTCGGTCTCAGAAAGCATCTTCTTGATCTGTTCCGAGGCGTTTCCGAGGCTTGCACCCTGCAGATTTGCCGAAAGAACGATGGCGCGCTTCTGGTTTACGCGCCGGATCTCGTTCGGACCGCGACCCATCGTAACCGAAGCCACCTGGTTCAACGGAATCGGAACTTCGTTAACTTTAGCTACTGTCATATTTTCCAGATCTTCGATCGAATTTCTCGTGATCATTTCATTCCATACACGAATATCGATTTCATCGTCACCTTCACGGAACTCTGTTGCAACTTCACCTTGAACTTTGCTTTTAAGAATGTTTGCCACATCTTCCAACCTGAGATTGAAACGGGAAAGCTGGTCGCGGTTGAAGATAATGTGTGCTTCGGGAGATCCTTCCTCCCAACTCGATTTGATATCGGTCAACCCCGTGATACGCTGCATATTGGATTCGATTCGGCTGGAGATTTGACTCGCGGTCTTCAGGTCATCGCTATAAACTTCTACTTCGACGGGAGTTCGGAAACTAAAAAGGCTGGGACGTTGCAGTTTGTAATGAAGATCGGGATGTCGTTCCAGAAGTGCACGAATTTTTTGAGAGGCTTGAGTTTCTGCGACTTTCAAATCCTTTCCCTGAACTTTGATGTTCATTACAGCAGAGTTCTCATAACTTTCAGCGGCGGTCCAGCTTACGTTTGCATTTCGTCCGATGAGTACCATGCAGTTTTTTACTTCCGGAAATTTTCTAACCTGATCTTCGATCTTCAAAAGAGTGAGGTTTGTTTGCTGTAAAGGCGTTCCATCCGGTAATTCCATCTCAAAACTGAATTCACCCTGGCTCATAGGTGGAATTAGTTCCACGCCGAGATTTGCTATAACCGCGAGAGAGGCTGCAAGCAAAACCAGGCTGCCCATAATTACAAGAAATCGATGACGCACCGCGGAGCGCAAAATAGGAGGATAACTCCTGTAAAAAGCGTTCAGGCCGCTATCCGTAATTTTGATAAAAGGAGTAAAAAGAGTATGCAGCGCCTTTCCGGCATAGCCGAAGCCTTTCCGAAAGACTTTAACGATGGTCGAGGGCGCTGTGAAAAATACGAATCGGGAAGAGCGGCGTTTGTACTCCGGCACTTCTTCGCGCTCAGAATGAACACCACGGGAATAAAGCATGGGAATCAGCGCGAATGCTGCAACCATCGAAACCAGCAACGAAACGGTGACTGTGACAGCCAGGTCTTTGAACAACTGTCCTGCAATTCCTTCTATGAACGAGATGGGTAAAAACACTACTACTGTTGTGATGGTGCTTGCGCTAACCGCAAGGCCGACTTCTTTTGTTCCATCATATGCTGCCGTTGCTAGCGATTTACCTTCTTTGAAGTGGCGCACGATGGATTCCAGGACAACCACCGCATTGTCTACGAGCATGCCGACCCCCAGGGCCAAACCACCGAGGGACATGATGTTGAGCTTGATGTTAAGCTGATACATGACGAAGAAAGTTCCAATCACCGAAATTGGGATGGATAGTCCAATAATACCGGTCGACCGAAATTCCTTTAAGAAAAGGAACAGCACGAATACAGCAATCAAACCACCGAAGATCGCATTGCTGCGCACATCGTCGATCGCATCCTGTATGAACTTGGATTGGTCAAACATAATCTCCATCTGAATTCCGGACTTAACCAGGGCGCTGCTCTCTTTGGCATTACCATTGCCATTTTTGTTGCCCACACCTTCTTGAATCACTTTCAATCGATCCTTGGCAACACGCGCGACCTGAACGGTGTTCGCATCTCCTTCTTTGAAGATGGCCATCTCCACGCCTTCCTCACCGTTAATGCGCGTGATGATTTCACGTTCCTTCGTACCTCTGTCGATGCGAGCTACATCCTTAAGAAGGATTTTCCGCTGCGCATCCTCGCGTACAACAAGATCATTTAATTCCGAAACCATCTGGAACTCGTTGAGCGTGCGCACAAGATAGCGCGCTTCATTCTCATACAAACTTCCGCCGGCAATGTTGATGTTGTTGCGGGAAAGCGTGTTGACAACCTCCTGCACCGACAATCCCACGCTTGCCAGTTTTGTTTCATCGAGAAATACGTGGATTTCTTCTTCCAAACCACCATTAATCTTTACAGCCGCAATGCCGTCGATGGATTCCAGATCTTTCTTAATTGTTTTTTCGGCGAATTCGCGAAGAGCTATAAGGTTGGAATGGGGTGAGCTGAGAATGACGCGGAGAATTGGATCGTTGGAAGGATCAAACCGCAAAATGTTTGGTTTTTCAGCGTCACGCGGAAGCTGTACCAGGTCCAGTTTTTCGCGGACATCCAGAGCAGCAAAATCCATGTTGGAATCCCATCCAAACTCCATCGTTACTTCCGATACACCTGCGCGCGAGCGGCTGTAGATGCGCTGTCCGCCTGAAACAACGGCTACTGCCTCTTCAATCGGCTTGCTTACAAGATTTTCGACTTCATTCGGCGCCGCCTGAGTATACTTTGTTTCAACCGTCAAGCTGGGATAGGAAATGTCTGGAAGTAAGTTTAGCGGGAGCCTGCCGAACGCCACTATCCCGAACATCAGCACGGCCACCGTTACCATGCCGACTGTTATAGGACGACGTATTGAGATTTCTGCAATTTTCATGATTTAGTTACCTTTGTTTATTTTTCGCGACGATCTCTGTTTTGCTTCCATCGCGCAAGGAACCCTGACCTGAAGTGACCACCATGTCTCCCTTGTTTACACCGGACAGAATTTCTGCGTTTTGATCATCCAGGAAACCAACGGACACTGTTCTGCGGGCGGCTTTATCTTTTTGGACAACGAATACAAATCTTTCACCCGCTTCTTCCATAAGCGCTTTCTTGGGGATCAGCAATGCATTGTCATGACGCTGGGTTTCCAGTTTCACGTCAACGAAGGATCCGGGACGCACCACCGCCGGCGCTTTGGTGACTTCTACTGTTACTTTGATGGTTCCTGTTTTCGGATCCACAACCGGATTGATCTGTCGAATCGTTCCCTGGAATGTTACGTCCTTTTGCGCGTTGAGGGCCAGAGCAACACTCTGGTTTCCTTTAACGCCCAGGATCTCTTTTTCCGGCAGATAAACTTTTGCTTCCAATGGATCGGCATCCACAATCGTGAAGAGCTGCGATTGCGTGTTGATGTTTTGTCCCTTTTCGATGAAACGCTGTGTAATCACACCGGAGAAGGGGGCGTTAATGACGGAGCGATCAAGCTCTACCTGCGCCGCGTTTCGATCTTCAATAGCAACCTGAAGTTCGTACTTGGCCTTTTCAAACTCGGATTCGCTGATGATCTTGGCGTTGAAAGAAGCCTGTTTGCGATCCAATTCCTGCTTGGCATTTTGAACCCGAACATTTGTTTGCTGCAGCTTTACTTGTTTATCGCGGACAGACAGTGTCGCAAGTAGCTGGCCTTCTCTGACCATATCACCTTCATCCACAGTAATGCGATTCACAACACCGGTTGTTTCGGCAATCATGGTTACCTGACGGTCCGGATCGAGAGTTGCTGTCGTTACCAGTGAGCTGGTAATTGTACCGGTTTTCGCTTGCGCTACTTCTACCGGCTGTTTCTTTTCTTCTTTCGGTTGTTCTTTGACTTTTTCCGCTTTCGGTGATGCGTTCGCATTTTGCGAACGGAAAGCGAAGAAGAGTCCAGCCACAATCATAACCACCAAGAGAATGCTGATAACTGGGTGACGTTTTATCATTTGCAGAACCTCCAACTTCCGTTGTTCATGTTGATTTTCAAACATCCAATACGTCCTCCCATCTATATTTGTTCCAGGTGATTCCCCGAATCCTGGACAGGCCCTTGATTTGACCGCAGAGAATGCGGAGAACAAAGGAATTTTTGAGTTTCTCTCAGCGTTCTCAGCGGTAAATATAATCGAACAACATCAATAATGACGCAAACTTAGGGGAAAAAGTTCCTGAAAATTGCTATTGTTCGCGCGATCTTTCCAGCTGCGCTTGCGGGGATCCGGTTTGGCGCGCCGCGGAGCCGACTGGTTGACGGACCGCGTCCTCCAGTTCTTCTTTTAGCTCTAAGACACTTCGATGCCGGTGCATTGGATCCTTTTGAAGAGCTTTCAAGATAACATGCTCGACTGCCGGCGGGAGTTGCGGGTTCATTGAAGTCGGTGGCTGTGGCGGATCCTTCAATTGTTGAAAACCTATCGAAATTGCAGACGGGCCGGTAAAGGGCACGCGACCTGTAAACAATTCATACAGAATGATTCCAAGCGAATACACGTCTGCCCGTTCATCAACTTTCTTTCCCGATACCTGTTCCGGAGCCATGTACTCCGGCGTTCCCATGATCAAACCAGTCGCCGTTAATCCCTGCATTTGCTGAGTATGCGCCAGTCCAAAATCGATGATTTTGACCTGATTGGCGCCACTAATAATAATATTTTGCGATTTTAAGTCACGATGAATGACTCCCTGAGAATGAGCCGCCTGGAGACCATCGCAGACTTGTGCAGCGATGTTAAATGCTTCCATTACCGAAAGATGTCCAGCCTGCTTGATGTATTCCTTGAGGTTTGTTCCGCCAAAAAACTCCATCGATACATAGTGGAGGCCGTTGACTTCCGCAATATCGTGAATTCGAATCACATTAGAATGGGTAACTCGCCTCGCGGATGACACTTCTCTTTTCAATCGTTCCAGTGCCTCCGCATCGTTAGACAGCAGGGGAGAGAGGATCTTGATCGCAACCTGCTCCTTCAATTGTTTGTCATAAGCCTGGAAGACAATACCCATTCCGCCTCGTCCCAATTCCTTCAATACCTGATACCGACCTTCCAGCGCCGAAACCACGCTCATGAAAGTTGTCGGCATCTGACTGACGCCAGGATTTGAAGCAGTAACAATCCGGCCCATGCTGAGTGAGCGTTCCAGTTGAGCATTGATTTCCGTATCGAGACGGCACATGAGCGCTTCAAGGTTTTCCAATCTTTCCGTCACGCGGCCGAGTTTCTTCTCAGCTTCGGGATCCTTCGCTTCCACGGAAAGCTTTTCTTTAGCCAATTGGTGTTTATAGCGCATCCAGAGCAAAATCGGAGACATCAGTATTGCCAGCATCACGGTGCCTCCCAGGATGCCAAAAATCGGAATAAGAAGCGCAATCGATTCCATGTAGCTCTGTATTATATCAATCGTGGATCGTGATCGTAATCTTGATCGTGATCGTACTCGATTATCTAAATCATGATCAGCCATCTCGAATGATCAAGATTAAGATTACGACTAAGATAATGATTACGATCACGATTAGGATTAAGATCCACGATTATCTCGAGTCCTCAGGTAGATTCTTCCTTTCGGCACCCATTTGCAGGCGGTCGGCCAGGATTTGACGATTTCAGGTCCGGTTCTTTCGGAACGAAACACATGCTCGAGTATGAACTTTGTTCGCGGATAGCGTTGCGCATCTTTTCTCCAGTAGTAATTCAGCTTGAAGAGTCTGCTGTCCTTGTTGGGATTCCGGTTCAGGATGCGTTGCAGGTTCCACGCATCACTGAAATTATTCAACAGAGTTCGATCGGCGTAATAAGCCAGCGTGCCGATTTCTCCTCCCATGACGAACGTGTCTGAGGCGCTGGTGTTTTGGCGGAGCCATTCTCCAACTTTTTTGTATTGATCGTGAGTCGCCCAGTTTGTGTGTATGGGAGCTTCGCGAAAAGGGAATCCCAGTGATAGCAGACCAGCAAGCGGTAGAAGGAGAAACACCAATCGTATTCCGCGACGATTTCCAAAAAGACAGGCGATCCCGATACTTCCGGCGAGAGCACAGCCGAATGCCAAATGCGCATAATACCAGTGGTAAGGCGGGACTTTCAGCACGGAGTACGCGATAAAGTGGATGATTGTATACGTGATACCGATCAGCAGCAACTGGTGGGCTGAGCGATTTGTACTCCCGAAAGCCAGAAGGGCAAAGGGTAACATTATTAGCGAAAAAAGCATCTCACCGGAGAACTTCACGAAGTACAAATGTCCTAGTCCCGAGCCGAACGACACATTGCCGTACCATGCCTGCTGATTTGTTTTGATGATCAGAGTGTCCGGTAAAAAAGAACCAAGGTGAATCCACGAATAAAGATGCCACGGCATTAGAGTAATGGCGTACAGTGCGGCAAACAGCAGTTTCGTTTTTGTGGGAAGGGGACGAAACATAACAAGAAGCGCTAGAATCAAAAACAACAAAAAACCATCCGGACGAGCGAGGGTTAGCAGGGCCAGATTTGCTGCGAGCAAGTACCATTTTTGAAAAAAGAATAGTGTGAGCGAAGCAAAAAACAGAACCACAAAGAGCATCGTTTCCATTCCCAGACAGGATAACAACAACGGATTTGCCGCAACCGCGACAAACAAAAGCCAGCCAAAATAGGAATTGCCAAAAATTCTGCTGGATAGGTATTGAAGAATCAGCAATAAACAGAAGAGCAAGCAGGTTGTCAGCCAGATCGCCGAGGTTACGACCGATCCGGTGATCAGAGTGAATAAAGAAAGAACCAAGACGTTCAGGGGTGACGTTGCAGTGTTTGTGGTTTTGCCGGAAAAAAATCCCCAATTACCATGGCGTACCAGCGTATCGGCGTATTTGAATTGGATGAAAGCATCATCGATAAAGGTTGAGCGAAATGAATCGACATAAAAATAGAGAAGTAGGAAAGAAAGAAAAAGGAACGCAGGCTTCCAGCGCGCAGGCAAGATGCCTGCGGCCCGTAATGCAGGCTGGAAGCCTGCGCTCCACATCAGTAACGGACCTTTTGTGGTTCGGAACCCCTTTCAGAAGACGCAAGGGAGCGAACGCTTTCCTGGGAAGGAAGCGCCGCTTGAAGCTCCTTCTTCATCTCGGCAACGGAGGAAAAGCGCTTGAAGGGATCCTTGTTCAGGGCCTTCAGAATGACGTTTTGAAGAGCTTCAGAAATCTGGGAATTGACTTCCCGCGGGGGAAGCGGATTCTCCTTAATCTGTTTAAAACCGACTGCGATTGCGGAATCAGCAGTGAAAGGAACATGTCCCGTAAAGAGCTCGTAAAGAATAATTCCGAAAGCATAGATGTCAGCGCGCTCATCAACCTTTTTTCCCGCGACCTGTTCGGGCGCCATGTATTCAGGGGTTCCCATGATCAGACCTGTTGCAGTCATTCCTTCCAACTGCGCGGTCCTTGCGAGTCCGAAGTCAATAATCTTGACATCTCCCATTGCATTGATAATGATGTTTTGCGATTTCAGATCTCTGTGAATGATTCCCTGGCGGTGGGCTGCTTCCATTCCGTCACATATCTGTAAGGCGATGTTTGTGCATTGCATCTGAGAAAGAGCACCGGAGCCCCGGATGAGTTCTTTCAAGTTCGTACCAAGAAAATATTCCATCGACACGAAATGGAGACCGTTCAATTCTGAGATATCGTGAATGCGAATGATATTGGGATGAGAAATTCGGCGCGCCGCTGAAACTTCACGTTTCATGCGCCCCAGCGCATCCACGTCATTGCTCAGAAGAGGAGAAATAATTTTGATTGCAACCTGCTCGTTCAATTGTTTATCGTGCGCTTGAAACACAATGCCCATGCCGCCGCGTCCCAGCTCTTTTAGGATCTGATATCTGCCTTCGAGCGCCGAAGCAACATTCAGGAAGGTTGTTGGAATCTGGCTTACGTCAGAAGAAGTCGTTACGACCCGGCCGCCACTGAGAGACCGTTCGAGCTGGAAATTGATTTCGGAATCGAGGCGGCACATTAATGTTTCAAGATTTTCTAACCGTTCTCTAAGGTTCTGCCAGTCTTCTGGTTTTTCCGATTTTTCCTGTTTTGGCGAAGGCGGATTATACTTTTCGCGAATCAGATCCAGAATTTTGGGGAGTGAGAAGACGGCTACCATTGTAAAGAAGATGAATGGGAAAATGACACCTTCATTGGTCGCGCTGTAGGCGACCATCGAAGCGAGCATCACAACTGTAAAGACTAAAAGCGACCAGCGGTCCATATGCTAAATAGAAACGTATGCTGCTTTTTGCCAGTTCACGATCTGATTTTTTCCAGATTTTGTTGAACGGAATGACTTTGTGCTGCGGAACTGGAAAGAGGGGTCATTACAGCTCTTTCCAGGTCCTGCCGCAATTCTGATACGGACAGATAACGCATCACAGGATCTTTTTGTAAGGCATGCAGGATCACACGCTCAACGGCCTCACTGAGTTGGGGATTCAGTTGTCTTGGTGGAGGCGGATCTTCCTTCATCTGCTTAAATCCAACAGCGATCGCGGAATCTCCGGTAAAAGGTACCCTTCCAGTAAACAATTCATAGAGAATGATCCCCAGCGAATAGATATCAGCGCGCTCATCCACTTTCTGTCCGGAAACCTGTTCAGGGGCCATGTATTCCGGAGTGCCCATAATCAGCCCCGTGGCAGTCATTCCTTCCATATGAGAAGTGCGGGCAAGTCCGAAGTCGATGATTTTGATCTGATTGCCATGAATAATAACGTTCTGCGTTTTTAAATCGCGATGAATGACTCCCTGCCGGTGAGCCGCTTCCAGACCGTCGCAAATCTGGCTTGCGATGTTGTAGGCTTGCATCTGGGAAAGCGCCCCTGACCGCTTGATGTGCTCCTTCAGATTCGTGCCCGGAAAGTACTCCATCGATACGTAGTGCAATCCGTTGATTTCAGCAATGTCGTGGATCCGGATTACGTTTGCATGCGTCACGCGCCTTGCAGCAGAAACTTCTCTTTTCAGGCGTTCCAGCGCTTGATCATCATTGCTGAGCAAAGGGGAAAGAATTTTGATTGCTACTTGCTCGTTCAGCTGTTTGTCATGAGCTTGAAATACGATGCCCATTCCACCACGGCCGAGTTCCTTAAGAACCTGATAACGTCCTTCTAATGCTGTAGCAATATTCATGAAAGTGGTTGGCATCTGACTGTTGCCCGTTGTATCAGGCAAAGTGGTGATCTTGCCTCCGCCGGCCGATTTCTCCAGCTGATAGTTGATTTCGGTATCCAGCCGGCAGATCAACGCCTCGAGATTCTCCACCCGGTCCTTCAGCTTCTTGACTTCCGCGGTTTGAGCCGGGTCGGTTACGGGATTTTTGATCGCTTCCCTTGCAAGTTCCTGACGATAACGGAAGTATTTCGGTAAAACGACCCATACCGTGATCGATAGAAACACAATCAGGGGGACAAGCACGCTTTCCATAAGTCACTAATCATACATCAAACCCGTGCGGACTTCGCGTCTTCGCGTGGAGCGTGTCGACCGGCAGACGCGAAGACGCTCTAGTCCCCGTGGCAAAAAGTGTAGTATTACAAAATGCGTACGTGTTGTTGACATACTATTCGTAAAATGATAACGTTCATTTGACATTTGTAGTACGTAGATTTGTTAACTTATTTTTTCGTTTCTGATTGGGGGGAAAACAATCAGAACGGTGGATAAGAGAACATCACAATGAGCAAGCAAGAGTTGATTGCCAGCGTTGCCCAGAAGGCCAAACTTTCCAAAGCTGCCGCCGGAAAGGCGGTGGACTCGCTCTTCAAAGGGATTAGAGACTCCTTAGCAAGAGGGAAGAGCGTGGGGTTTGTTGGTTTTGGAACTTTTCTGGTGTCGAAAAGATCGGCGCGCAAGGGGATCAATCCCAGAACGAGGCAGCCGATTCAGATACCTGCAAAAAAGGTTCCGCGTTTTCGTGCGGGAAAGGCGTTAAAGGCGGCAGTGCTCCGGGCAAAATAAGAGCGGCAAAACATTCGCTATCCGCTGCGGGCGGATAAGGAGGTTTTCCAATTGAGGCCTAAAGTCGTCAAGCAGGGGGAAAAGCGTTACATGCTCACCGATCTTGAGATGAAGTTGATGAACAAGATCTGGGCAGTTCGGGGGGAAGTTACAGTGTCGGATGTCCATTATGAAATGCTGGCGGAAAGACGGATCGCCTATACCACGGTAAAAACCGTCATGGACCGTCTCGTAAACAAAAAAATCCTGTCGCGCCGCGATAAACAGGGCACTTACCATTACAAAGCGCTGGTAGACGCAAAAACCGTAGCCGATTACTGGAAGAAATACATCCAGGAAAACATCGCGGGTGGGACGCCCAAAAAGAAAGCTTGATTAGTAGGCGAATATTAGAGTATATTTAATAGTAGCCCTTTTCATCAGTCGAAGAACCTAGCAAGCTATAGCTCCGGAAAGCCCTTTCCGGAGCTTTTTTCTATTACCGACTCATCTTGACAGCAGGTACTGTTTCATTATATGAAATAAGCGCCGCTAGCTATTGGAGGGAGGATAGCTAGACTCTATGTTCAAAACACGCAACCTTTAGGAGGATTTCATGAGATTTTCCACAAAGCTCGTAGTGAGCGCGCTTTTTGCGCTGCTACCAGCACTCGTCTTCGGGGAAGAAGGCGACCGAAAAGTTCTGAAGAAGATGAAAGCTATCAATCAAAAGCTTGCTGTTAGTGGTCTTGGCATAGCTGTCGAGCAAATTGATGTTTTCGCAATTGGTGTGGGTCGACCGAGTAACCGCATCCATCAGTCGGGATTCCGGTGGGTCCCGAACGATGCTCGCCGTATTGCTGACGGTGAGAACATTACCTACCTGGTCGATCAAAGCGATGGCACGACCCTCAGTGGTCTCACGAATGCGGATACCGAGCCGGCTATCGATAGAGCTTTCGATACCTGGCAGGATAACAAATGCTTTTCCAAAGTAGACATCATCAAAAGGGCGGATAGTGGCGCAGACCCGGACATTTTCGATTTCTTTTTCGGGTTTGGCGGCTTTGGAAATCCTTTCCTGGCCGACATCGTAGATGCAGGCTGGCTGCCTAAAGCATTCTTTGCCGCAGCCACTGGAACCGACGGATGTGGCGTGCTCGCATTCTCTGTTACGTTCATCTTTATTGACGGCGCTGGCAACCCCACCGACATCAATGGCGACGGCTACCTGGATACCGCGTTGAACGAAGTTTACTACAACAACGATTTTGGAGATCCAGCAAGCACCTGCACGGCCGGTACTCCAAACTCCACGCAGCCGTGGGGGATCGACGAGCCTCTACCTGGAGTCGATGTAGAAACTGTCGCACTTCACGAAAACGGACACTCATTGGGAATCGGTCACTTTGGACCTCCTCCGGATGCAGTGCTGAACCCGGTTTACGCAGGGATTCGTCAGGATCCATTCGCGGCTGATACCGCAGGCATGTGCATCATTTGGAAATCCTGGCCAAATCCATAACGCCAGTTAGCATTTAATGAGAAGGCCACTGACTTGTCTGTGGCCTTTTCTATTTCGTTTACAGCGCAAATGTCCCGCTCGTAACACCAACATTGCCGAACCTCCTCAGTATGGTAAAGTAATTTCACAAACAACGTCACCATCGGAGTCTTCAGCATGGACACACAGTCAGTAAATTCGACGGAAGCCGGCAAGACCTGGTTCGGACATCCTCGCGGAGTTTCAACGCTCTTCTTTACCGAGATGTGGGAGCGCTTTAGCTACTACGGAATGCGAGCATTCCTCATTTTGTATATGACTACACCTGCGGCTTCCGGTGGTCTAGGATTTGATGACGGCCGCGCCGGGCGTATTTACGGCCTGTACACCGGTAGCGTTTGGATGGCAACGATAGGCGGGGGGCTCGTTGCTGACTGGTTGTTGGGCGCATATCGAAGCGTGTTTTTGGGTGCTGTGTTGATTACTCTGGGTCATTTGACGCTCACGATTCAGGCTCTTCCATTCTTTTATACAGGCCTTGCTCTCATTGTCCTGGGGACAGCATTGTTGAAACCAAACGTTACAACGATGGTTGGTTCGTTGTACTCTGCGAATGATCCAAGAAGAGACGCAGGTTTTTCCATCTTCTATATGGGAATCAATCTGGGCGCTTGCCTGGGTCCGATTATTGCGGGTTATCTTGCGCAACGAGTGAACTGGCACATTGGTTTCGGCTGTGCTGCTGTGGGCATGACATTCGGTTTGATTCAGTATTTTTACGGACGCAAGTATCTCAAACCTGCGATGGACCGCTTGAAGGAAGAAGCGGCTATCGAAAAAAAGGAGCAGGCAGCAACTTCCGGCGGCGTGAAATTTACGGCTGCTGAGTGGAAACGGCTTGCCGCCATCGTTGTGTTCTTCGTGTTTGCAAGCATTTTCTGGGGAGCTTATGAGCAAGCAGGATCCACGTTGAATCTTTTCGCAGATCGACACACACGCCTTTCTGTTTTTGGAATGACCTTTCCATCCAGCTGGTTTCAGTCGGTTCCCGCATTTTTTGTAATTACGATGGCCCCTTTGTTTGCGTGGCTCTGGGTCCGGCTGGGAACGAAGGAACCATCCAGTCCCGCAAAATTCACATTCGGATTGTTTTTCGTTGGCGTGGCTTTTCTTCTGCTTGTTCCTGCTGCAGGCGTTGCTCAAACCGGCATTCGTGTCAGTCCGATGTGGCTTGTCGGAGTTTATTTCCTGGAAGTGGTGGGTGAACTCTGTCTCAGTCCCGTCGGGCTCAGTCTCGTTACCAAACTTGCTCCACGAAAAGTCGTGGGGATGATGATGGGAGTATGGTTCTTATCGATTGCGGTTGGCAGTATTATTGCGGGGTCGCTCGCTGGATTTATGCAAGGCTATTCGCTGACAAAACTATTTGGTAGTGTCGCTCTGGTTGCTATCCTTGCTTCCCTTGTTCTGTTGATCTTGATCCGGCCGATCAGAAAGTTGATGGGCGGCGTGCATTAAAAAAACCGCCAAGACGCCAAGTTCGCTAAGACCAATTCTCTTTCTTCTGGTTTGGCGTTCTAGGCGTCTTGGCGGTTATCAGTATCTTATTTCTTGCGGTTGTAGGTGATTTCCATCATCTTCATTTCTTTGCCATCGGGGCCGGGACCGTACATCTCAAAGTGATATTGATCGGCTGACATCATGTGCATCGTGCTTCTGTAGTTCTGCACCTTCTTGGTCATCGCATCGTAGGCTTTGCTGCTCCAGTTGATTGTTTTGCCGCCATCATCACTCGCGCCAGTTCCGATCATGATTCCGGTTCCCATGTTATCGACCCAGGTGGAGACGTAGGTTTTCGTTCCGTTGTCGTAACCGTAGATTCCCATACCATGAAAAGGCATTCCCATGAAATTGCCTTCGGCTTTTTCGATGACGTAACGTCCGTCCATCGCGGCTTCAAAGGTTGAAGTGCCTTTTTGCTCGGTCGGCGCTGCCGGGTCCATGTAGGACTTGATGGTAGCTTCCCAAGTTCCGACCAGATTTCCCATTGCTTTATGCTGATCGCCGGGTGTGGCATATTCCATCCAGGCTTTCATTATAGGATCATCGGCTTTCGGTTCCTCAGCAGCAAATGCTGAAAATGCAAGACAGAGAACAGTTATTGTTGCAAGAATTGTTGACTTCAAGGTGACTCTCCTTAAAAGATTAGTGTTGATTGTTTGACAAATGAAGTACTGTTTTCAGGGCTATTATCCCAAATTAGAAAAAATGCTCAAGTGGTTCGTCTGTACTGACGAAAATGAACATAGACTGTGATTGCAACCACAATCGCAAAAAGGAGAGCCGTGAGGAGATCTATAAGGCCCGCATTCCGGTCTTGCCCGGATAATGAATCAGCCAGTAATTTGATGTAGGACGATGGATGTTCTTTCCCGAGCTCGTCCCTGATTCGCCAGTGCCAGTCTGTCCAGAAACAGTATCCCCAGCCAAAGAACATTCCCAGGCCTGTCCAGGAAACGATTGTAGCGAGCACAACAATCAGATGGAGTTTGCGGGTCTTTGGAAGAATCCATCCGCAAAGAGTAAAGAGAATGATCGCGATATGCGAAACGTGGAAGAAAACATTCAAAAAGGAGAGCAACAAATTACAACGCCAACCCCGAGGGCAGGCGCGGGGATCCAAGGAGTTTTGTGAAGGCTTTCCATCGCTCTTCCTGAGTGAGACTCTGAGCTTCGATGTACTTTGTAACAAGGTCTTCACCAAGGTTGTAGTTGATCACGTAGCTGCGGTATTTCTTGATAAATTGCAATCGCTGTACAGCTCTTTCTTTCGTATAGAGTGAATATTTCATCGACCACTCAATGACCTGGTCTTCGGTCCAGTGGCCGTCTAAGAATTCTTTTGCAGCTACATTTCCTGCGTACGCCAGTTTCTCTATTTGTTCAGCGACTTTGTGATACTCTGCCGCGCGAGCTGGATCCAGACCGGCCGCAGGAAAAAGGACCTTCCGCTCGAATTCTAATCTTTCGCCTTCCGGAAAAAGAGCTTCTACTCCATAGTTTGCGCTCCCTTCTGCGATCAAAGACTGCGGACTAAAAAGCGGATAAACGGAGAATTCCAACCATTTACGTTTCCGCAACAATTCCTGTTCCAGAAGCACGTTGTATACATGATGGCCCGGATAACCTTCGTGTCCCGCCAGATCAATAGCGCGATCGATGTAAATCGGTAAATCTGTATTCACCTGAATCAGACTGCGAAAATTCCCTTGATACCAGTTGTAACCACCCCACGGTTTATTCGTTAAGTATTCCACCGTGAAGTTCTCTTCCGGAGGCAACTCAATGTACTTGCGTGTTCTTTTGCGGCTTTCTTCCAGCGCAAGTTGAAAGACCTTATCCACATTGCCGGGCGGAATAATGAAATCTTTTCTAAGTGCATCGTACCTTTCCTGAATTGTGCCTTTTCCCGGAAGAAGAGCATCCAGTGATTGAAGAGCTGTAGCAAAGTGCTCTTCCGGAAAATGGGGCGAGACTGCATCATAGAGAGCTTTGGATTCCTGATCGAAAGAATATTTCTTGCCCAGCCGTAAATCTGCAAATGCATGAAGTGATTCCAGTTGTTTTTTCAAGTATTCGTATCGAAGCCGTTCCATTTCCTGCGCGGGCATTTTTAAAGAGCTCAACTCTTTCAAAACCGACTCCGCGCGGTCGCGGATTTCGGTGAGTGGCAGCTTCTGTTTTTGCGCTTCTTCTTTCCATTCCTTTGGACCGTAGTAAGCGTCCACGTAATCTTCATCATGCACGCCCGCCGCAAGAACCAGACGAACGTACCTTTCTGCAATTGAATCGAGATCAGGCCGTTTATCGATTGCGTTCATAAAAAGCGCCAGGAAAATGATACTCAGTATTTTCATAATTAAGCAAAGTAGCGCGGACGTCTCGTCTGCGCAGCTCGCAGGCGGGACGCCCGCGCTACTTTGTTTTACCTCTGTCTGTAGTAAGCAATCAGATCTGTTGCGGGAGGTCTCACTCCGAATTGTCTCATCATTGCCGTTACCTGACCGCGGTGCACAGAAGAGTGATTTACAAGATGTTGCATCATTTGCTGAAACGTGTGATGGAACTGTTTGCCAGTTGTTGTTGTGATCGTCATCATTTCTTGCAATTTTTCATCATCGATGGAAGCCAGGAATTCAGCCGTTTCGGAACTGACTTTTTCCCAGAGCGAGATCAAATCCAGCAGAGAGGCAACATCTTTTCCATGAAGCAGGGAAGTATCCGGCGTTCCGAGCCATCGCGAGAGCCAGATTTTTTGGGCGCCGACAATGTGAGTCAGTGTTCCATGAATTCCACCATGACTTGCTTTTACATCCCGTAGGTATTGATCCGTCGGCAACTGCGCAACCGCTTCAAACAAACGGTTGTTTGCCCACAGATTGTAATCAAAGAGCTCTGTAATTTCTTTTGCATTCATAGGGATTTGCCTCTCACCAGATTTTAACCGATTCGATTCTGTAAAGTAGCCACAACAGGAGCATGGTCGCTGGTTCCCACGTCACGGAGCACGATGCATTCCGGAATCCGTTCCGCGAGCATCCAGCTGGCAAGGACATAGTCGAGGCGCCATCCAATGTTTCGTTGTTTCATGTTTCGCCAAGGCGGCCACCAGGTGAAGAGTTGATCGTCGTTGGGATGCAGCGCGCGCAAGACATCGACCACACCCGCGCTCAAAACTTTTTGAAAGAGTTCCCGTTCATCCGGACGCTGACCAAATGCGGTCGCTTTCCTTTCTTTTGGATGAACATCCTGGTCTGTGACGGCAACATTCATATCACCACAAATAATCAACTGCTCCCCTTGCGCGTGTTTTGCCTGAATGTAATCATCCATCGATCCCAGAAAACGCATTTTTGCTTCAAAGTCTTTTCCGCCATTCGGGACATAAACGGAAATAAAAGTCATAGGTCCGACTTTGCCTTCTACGATTCGAGTTTCATAGTCAAAAAGTGGATGGCTGAACAATGGACGTTCCGGGCTAAACTCTTTACTGATGTGCAATCCGACGCCTGAATAGCCGCCAAGACCATGCCAGCAGCACCAGTATCCTTCCAGCTCGCACAACGGAGGCGGAATCTGCAACGGCCCTGCTTTGATTTCCTGCAAACACACGACCTCCGGTCGAGTTTCTTGAAGCCAGGTTTGGAACTGCGCTTCGCGCGCGCGAATTCCGTTTACATTCCATGTAGCGACTTTCATCTATCAGTACTCTTTTCACCGCAGAGATCGCTGAGGCCGCAGAGGAAAAGCTAAAAAATATTTTTTACCTTTGCGTTCTCCGCGTTCTCTGCGGTGAAGAAAGAAACAATGAGTATAATCATAAGACGAATGAAAGAAGAACGCATACTTTTAAAAACAGAGCATCATGAATCGGAAGCGCTTCTGCTTCTTCCAACCAAAACAAATCCAATCGGTGTCATTCTCGGACACGGCGCCGGAGGAAATATGCATTCCGAATTCATGACTTATTTTCAACGAAAACTTGCGGAAGCCGGTTATGCATGCATGAAATTCAACTTTCCATACAGCCAGAACAAAAAGAAAGTTCCCGATCCACAGCCTGTGCTCATCGCAAGCTACCGCAAAGCAATTGAAGTAATGCCGTTTCAGAAAGTTGTCATCGGCGGCAAATCGATGGGAGGCCGAATCGCCTCCTATGTTGCCGATCCTGAGAAGGTCAGTGGATTACTTTTTCTGGGATATCCGCTGCATCCGCCTGGAAAAGTGGATCAGTTGCGAGATGAACATTTGTATCGAATTCAAAAGCCGATGCTGTTTATCAGCGGCACAAAAGACCCTTTCGCTCGCGAGGACCTGTTGTTGTCAACTCTGAAAAAGATCGGAAAGTATGCGGAGCTGCATGCGGTGAAGGGCGGCGGGCATTCCCTGGAGGTTCCGCGGAAGACAGGACCCTCCACGGCAGAGATTCGCAACGCAATCGTTGCTGCAATCGTGAATTGGCTGCAAAATTGTGGATCGTGATCGTAATCAATTATCGTAATCATGATCCTGATCGAATCGAATTTCGATACTAGCGATTGCGATTAAGATCACGATCAAGATTACGATCCACGACTATTTCAGAAGATTTTTTTGTGTGCGCTGCTCAGGGAAGGCTCATAGTGAATTGCCCGCGCGCCGCCGGCTTGTTTGGCATGCGAGAGCGCAATGCCGGCGAGTCGCATCAGATCTACGATATTGTTAACGGAGCACCGCGGGTAAGTGGCGCCTCCGATGCTCACAGTTACCGGCCTGTCAGGATCACGAGTTAACAGCAAGGGGACTTCTTCCGTGATTCTACCGGAAACCAAACGCGCGCCCGCGGTGTCTGTTTCGGGAAGCAAAACAGCGAATTCATCGATGTCATAGCGGGCAATAATATCTTCAGTCCTGCAAATTTCTTTAAGAATCTCAGCGGTCTTTCTCAACACCGTGTCGCCCTCTTTCCTGCCATAAGATTCGTTATATGCCCGCAGCCGGTCCAGATCAACCCTCAATACGGTTGCTGGATGTTTGTGTCTTAACGTCCGCCTCCATTCGATCTGAGAGACGGCGTCAAAAAAATGTCTCTGGTAAACGTCTGTCAGCATATCGCGCGTAGCCCAGTCGTAGAAAATGACTGATTCCAACGCAGGTCCTGCGTGCATCAAAAACACATTCAACATTTCTTTTTCGCTTTCCCCATAAGGAATCTCTTCCGAGCTATCACAGTACAGAATTCCTATTACTGTATTAGAGCCAGCACGGTTGGAGAGAAAAGGAATGCACAGCACGGTCTTCGCTCCTGCCGAGTCGTGATTTTTGTGAACGGGAGAGCCCTGGTTACAAACTTCCCGGAGAAGCACATTGGTCGCGGGAAATTGTTCCTGTTTTAGCGTTCGTCCTTCTTGATTTTGCGCGTGACGAAACTGGAAAGCGGTTTCATTTTCTTTGGTCAGCAGCATGCCGCGTTGCATCCCGGTAAGATGCAACACGATCTCAAGAGCAATGTGCGAAGCTTGATCCAAATCAAGAGTGCAATAAAGTTTCTGTGTGAACTCGAACCACTTTTCCAGACGGTTCGGGTCTTCCCCTGATTTCTCTTTGATCACAGCCAGACCTCTCATAGTATTCTAGCGAGAGGTCAGCCGAAACTCAATGCTAATCGTACTGGAATGCGATTGGAAAGATCAGGGCCAGCAGAATCGCTGCAGCGAGAACGAATAAGGCGGAAGTAATAAGCATAGAAATCATCCTCCTGTATTCTCAATACGGAGGGGAATGCAAAAGGTTCTTGCACTATAACTCGATGCGTCTTAGCCGGAGGGCATTGGCGATTACAGAAACGGAGCTGAAGGTCATTGCAGCGCTCGCGATCATTGGATTTAAGAGTAATCCAAAAAACGGGTAGAGAACTCCAGCAGCAATCGGGACGCCCAGAGCATTATACAGAAACGCAAAAAGAAGATTTTGCCTTATATTTCGCATGGTCGCGCTGCTTAGTTTTTTTGCCCGTGCAATCCCGCGGAGATCGCCTTTCACCAGAGTGATGGACGCGCTTTCAACCGCTACATCTGTTCCGGTCCCCATCGCAATTCCCACATCAGCGGCAGCAAGGGCCGGCGCGTCATTGATTCCATCTCCAGCCATGGCTACCAGATTTTGCGATTTCTGGAGCTCTTTCACGATGCGCGCTTTATCCTGAGGCAAAACTTCCGCGTGAAGTTCATCAATTTGCAATTCTTCCGCGACGGTTCTGGCAGAGATGGTATGATCTCCCGTTACCATCACAATACGGATGCCTTCGCGGTGCAATGTTTGAACCGCTTCGGGCGTGCTTTTCTTGATGGGGTCTCTGATTTGAATGAGACCTGCTGCTTCTCCTTCGATTGCAATGTAAACCACTGTGCTTCCTGCTTTTCGCCATTTGTCACTGACATCAGTGAAGGAATCGATCTGAATCTTTGATTCCTGTAGAAACAGATCATTGCCCAGCATCACTTTTTTCCCAACGATGATTCCGGAAACTCCCTTGCCGGGACTGTAGTGGAAGTCCTGCGTTTCGGGAGTGTCCAGATTTTTTGCTCTGGCCGCTGACAGAATGGCCTGGGCCAGCGGATGCTCGCTTCTTTTCTCCAAAGAGGCTGCGTAAGCAAGAAGCTCTTCCGGTGTTCGTCCTTGAGTTGTGTGAACGGAAGCCACTACTGGTTTTCCTTCGGTGAGTGTGCCCGTTTTATCTACAACAAGAGTATCTACCTTCTCTAAAGTTTCGAGCGCTTCTGCATCCTTAATGAGAATGCCAGAGGCCGCTCCTTTTCCTGTACCCACCATGATGGACATGGGTGTTGCAAGTCCAAGCGCGCACGGACAGGCGATGATCAAAACAGCAACGGCATTCACAATGGCGTAAACGATTCTAGGCTCCGGACCGGTCAACCACCACGCAACGAACGTAACGATTGCGATGAACACAACTGTGGGTACGAAGTATCCGGATACAACATCTGCGAGTCTCTGGATAGGAGCCTTGCTGCGTTGGGCTTCACTCACCATGCGAACGATTTGCGCAAGCATCGTGTCCCTTCCGACTCGTTCGGCGCGCATCAGGAAACTCCCCGTTCCATTTGTAGTGCCTCCGGTAACCTTGTCTCCCGTTTTTTTCTCCACAGGAATCGGCTCTCCGGTAAGCATCGATTCATCCACAGTGCTGCTTCCTTGCAAAACAACTCCATCCACCGGAATGTGTTCCCCCGGACGCACACGCAGCACGTCTCCTTTTTGAATATGTTCGAGCAAGACGTCTTCTTCTTTGCCATCCGTGCTAAGGATTCTTGCAGTTTTTGGAGCCAGGCCCAGCAGCGCTTTGATGGCGCCGGTTGTTTTGCTTCGGGCGCGCAATTCCAACACCTGACCGAGCAACACCAGAGTTGTAATAACAGCCGCGGCTTCAAAGTAAACGGGAGCTTGTCCGGAATGGTCCTGAAGCGAATGAGGAATAAGATCAGGAAAGAGCGTTGCGAACAGACTGTACAAATATGCAGTTGCAGTCCCCATTGCAATCAAAGTAAACATATTGGGGCTACGATGAACGATTGATTGCCATCCACGAACAAAGAAAGGAAAGCCACCCCACAAAACGACGGGAGTTGTAAGAATTAGCTGAAGTAGGGTCAATAATCCTGGCGAGACAGCAGCATGCAATGGCCGTCCCGGTAACATTTCTGACATCCCGATCAGAAAAACGGGGAGCGTTAGAAACAGGCTGTACCAGAACCTTTTTGTCATGTCCAAGAGTTCCGGATTCGTTTCTTCTTCCAGCGTGACCACAACTGGTTCGAGCGCCATACCGCAGATCGGACAGGCTCCCGGTCTGTCTCTGATGATTTCGG
>JAKEFK010000301.1 GCA_022616075.1 bacterium | reverse complement strand
GCGGTTCGGAGTTCCTTTGTTCGATATTCTGCGGTTTAATATCCTTTTGCGAAAATCCTTCTAAAAAAACAAGAAGTTCAACGTCAGTAGTACGAGCTAATCGAGCCAGTGTTTGGATTTCAGCTTCTCAGGCAGATAAGTAGTCGTCAAGTAGCGAAAATCTTTGTTTGCGAGCGCATCCAATTCGTATTTCAAACCTGACGTGAGCATCCTTTTGATTTCGTGTTGCCAGGGTTTTTTCTGAAACCACGGATAGTTCAGAATTTCACGTGCGCGAGCAATGTCTTTATCATTGAGTTTGATTCCTACCGTTCTCGGTAATCCGAAGTCCTCCGGATCTTGACTCGACAAACCAATGAATTTTGCCTGCGGTACAGCCATTCTTTGGGATTCATAAGCAAGACTGATCGAACCCTGTTTGATAACCGAATAGATGTAATAGCCCCAGGGATCGTTGTCCACCAGCACATACACGGGCAACTTCCGTTCTTCATTCAAGCGTCTGGCAAGGCGGCGCACGCCGCGTGGAGGCTGTCCGTTTCCTGTAAGTAAAACGCAGTTATGTTTCTTCCAGAATTTATCTTCCGATAGACGGTTCCACTGAGTTCCTTTTTCCACCAGCAAAACAAAATCGGCCGTGCACTTTTTTATTTCAATGTACTCAGGCTCCACGATCGAAGGAACCGAGTAACCCCCTTTCCCAAGGCGCGTGCAATCGATCGTGTCCCCGTCATCCACAAGAACCACCGGGCCGACGATCGTCCCGGTATTTTCTGCGCGCACATGCAGCTCTTCGCGCAAAGAATCAAGAGCCACTTCCAGATCCTCGATAATCGGATCCGATTCACCCTGCAAATCAAAAGTATTTTCATGAGAATCTTTGATTGTGTGTTTCGTCCGATAATAAATTTCACGAAGGGAAGTGGTTAAATCCTGCCGCTGCAATTCAGCAAGCGCATCCGCCACAAGAACGGTCTGCATAAATTTTTTCGCCATTCCAACATTAAAAAAAGACCGCTCCTGTTTGGCTGTACCCATTTCAATGATTCCTTTCTTCACGTTGAAATTCACGTTCGAAAGGGATCGCGTGGGTATGTGTAGCGACGGACTGCGATTGGTTTTTGCAGCAAGAACAACTTCATCAGCCAGTGAAATCAGCCGGCTTTCCACATCTTTTTTCTTAATCTTTTTCTTCATAACTACTTTCTCCTTGCCAAAGTAGCGCGGACGTCTCGTCCGCGGAGCTCTGCGGGCGCGACGCCCGCACTACTTTGCTCAGGCACCTCACCTTCCGCTCCTTCCGGCGTAACAACGATGGAATGCGGCAGTTCTTCAGCGGGAGGCTCTTTTCCTTTTCTCAACAACGCGTCCACTTTTTCTCCACCGGTTTTGCTGACGGCAATTCTCATCAATTGCTTTTTCAATCTTTCCGGTTCAATTTTCCCCTGTTTCAAACGGGTGCAGGCTTCTGCGACCTCTTCAATGTAAAGAGCAAATATGTTACGCCGTTCGAATTCGCTTTTTGCATGAGCCCTCTTGCGCAAATACGTCGCGAGGCGGCGTCCGCACTCTTGCAGCGCAAGCCGGATCTCTTTTCTGATTTCATCGTAATCGGCAATCGCTTCTTTGGATTCACTCGTGAACGGAACCCAAACCGACGCCATGTGGATAAACACAACCATCGGACCTTGTGGAAGCGCGCCGCGCGATTGTCCCAGACCATAATTCTTCCAAGCAGTTTCCAGAACCGCTTTGTAAGCGCTACAGGCAGATTGCTGATAAAGAAGCGGGACACGATTTGCGTACCGAATTACGCGGGTGAGTTCGCTCTCCTCTTCATGCGTCTCTCCTTCGGCCAGCGCAAGCTTGCGGGCGCCTCCGCTGTTCCCGCCGTTGCCTGTGCCGAAAGCAAGGCCCGCCTCGATGACAAACGGATTTCCGCGATACACTGCGGGTGGGCGTGTGGTTGCCGTATAAAAATCACCGCGAATTTGCTTGTAGAGCCCTGCTAGAATCGCCTTTTCACCGATCGGAGACAAACAATCTGTTGGCGGAGCCATGATTTTCGTTGCTTGAATCGCCTGATACAGCTTCTCCGCCTGATCTCGCGCGATCCGGCGCGGGTGCGCATGCGGATCCAGATTTGCTGCTTTGCAAATCTCGTTCGCTGTGCGCGGCGAAACGCGCGAAAAATCGCTTGTAAGAAATCCGGATAACCAGTGGCTCTTGGAATCGTGCAACATCTTTAACAGCATCCCCAGTTCAATGCCATAAGGATGCGGTTTGATTTCGCGTGGAATCGGAGGAAGCTCGGTGAAAGTTCGTGAGTATTCGACCTTTTGCCCTTCCGGATTGTAGTAGGTGAGAATCGCGTGCGGATTCGCGATCGATGTCAGCTCCAAATATTCATCAACCGAACTGCGCCCTTTCTGATACTTCCCTTCCAGTTCAATACTGACAGACGTTCCGCGCGCATGCTCCCACTCAATTTCCGTCTTCTTAACGATGATCGGCTCATTTTTCTTCGTATCGATCTGGATCTCGAAATAGTGAGCCGGTTTCCTGTCACTGGTTCTGGAAATAATACGGACCGGTTTCCCCGTCGTTAGCTGGCCATACATTCCAGCAGCAGAAATTCCAATTCCCTGCTGACCCCGGCTCATGCGCAATCTGTGAAACTTGGAACCATACAAAAGCTTTGCAAAAATTCTCGGAATCTGTTCGCGAACAATTCCGGGTCCGTTGTCCGTTATCGTAATCCGAAAGCGCGTGGCCTGTGACGGCGGCGGAACCGTATCGCCAGTGGAAACTACTTCAACTTTGACTATGATCTCCGGCAAGAGGCCTGCTTCTTCGCAAGCGTCCATGGCATTGTCGACCGCTTCTTTTACGCAGGTCAACAAAGCCTTGCGTGGATTATCAAAACCAAGCAAATGCCGGTTTTTGGTGAAGAATTCCGATACAGATATTTCTCTTTGTCGCGCACCCATTTCGACTGCCGTTAAGGCGGCAGACTTAGCCTTCTTGTTCATCTCCAGACCTCAATCATTATGGAGGTTCAAGCGTTCAAAGGTTCAAGTGTTAAAATATCAACGAGAACTCTTTGACCCCCTACGGAAAGCTTATCATACTCCTGCTATTGCGCTGCAGCACGGCCCTGGGGCTCAGTCCGGAAATCGCGATCGGAGACTTCGGCCAGAGACTCTGGACGAGTGAAAACGGCTTGCCGCAAAACAGCATCCTTGCGATCACTCAAACACGGGATGGCTATTTGTGGCTCGGAACACAGGCGGGTCTGGCGCGTTTTGATGGCGCGGGCTTTCAAGTGTTCAACACCAGAAATTCAGGGCTCCCCCACAATGACGTGTTTGCTCTTGCAGAAGATCGTGATGGAAATTTATGGATCGGCACATTTGCCCGCGGCATTTCCCGCTACAAGAATGGTATTTTCACCAACTTTGGAAGCAAAGAAGGACTCACAGACGAAGTTGTTCGCTGCATATACACAGATTGGCGCGGAGTGTTGTGGGTAGGAACCAGAACCAGCGGAGTATTTGCTTTCCAAAACGGGCGCTTCCAGCAATTTTCCGCTCGCCAAGGATTGGCGAATGATAACGTGCGTTCTTTTTCCGAAGACGCTCAAGGAAATCTTTGGATAGGAACTGAAAATGGATTGAGCCGCTTCCGCGATGGCAATTTCAAAACATTCACAACAAAAGAGGGACTTGCCGCGAATTCTATCCGTTGGATTTCCAGAGATACTCTGGACAGACTGTGGATCGCCACGGATTCTGGCCTGACGGTTTTACAAGAGGGAGAGTTTAAAAACCCTGTGGCGGACGGAAAATTGTCCAACGAATCAGTGCGTTTCGTAACGGAAGACCGGCATCGAAATATCTGGGTCGCCACTGATGCCGGACTGAATCGAATCTACAACGGAAAAGTAACAAGTTATGCGAACATCCAGCGATTATCACAGGATCCGATTCTTTCAATCTACGAAGACCGTGAAGCAAATCTCTGGATCGGCACCGATGGTGGAGGCTTGATCCAGTTAAACGAACTGAAGTTCCGGAATTTTGGCGGTCCGGACGGTTTACCGGATCACACATCGTACTCTGTGTTGGAAGACCGGTCCGGAAATTTGTGGATCGGCACCCGTTCCGCCGGTTTGTTCCGTTGGAAGGATGGACAGAAGCGCGTTTATACAACCGAAGATGGCCTGCTCAGCAATACAGTATTTGCATTGTACGAGGACTCTGCGGGGGACATCTGGGTTGGAACACGCGGTGGAGGGATCAATCTGATTCGCAACAACGCAGTAACCAGCACAAAACTTCAACAACTATCAAACCTCACCGTTAGGGTAATTCTGCAAACACGGGACGGATCCTATTGGATCGGTACCAACAACGGCCTGAATCGTTGGAAAGATGGAGAGATTAAAACCTTCACAACGCAGGATGGATTGTCCCACGGTTTGATCCACTCTTTGTTTGAAGATCGGAATGGAACTCTGTGGATTGGAACTTTTCGTGGTTTGTCACGATGGATGGATGGCAAATTCTCCACGATTTCGCATTCGGAAAAACTCAAAACGGCAAGCATTTGGGCGATTCAAAAAGATACAAAGGGAGATCTATGGATTGCCACGTATGGTTCCGGGTTATTTCATGTCGCCGGCGAAAAAATTACAAATTTCACCGCACAAGATGGTCTTTTTGAAGACACAATCCTGAGCATTCATGAAGATGAGGATGAAAATTTCTGGATGTCGACTTACCATGGAATCTTTAAAGTTTCCAAAAAAGATTTGCTCAGTTTCGAATTGGGCGGGCTCAAGCGTATTTCATTCACTGCTTACGATGCGGCCGATGGAATGAAGAGCAGCGAAGGCGTGGGTGGAGTGCAGCCTTCCAGCTGGAAAACACGTGAAGGAAAACTCATTTTCTTGACTGCGAAAGGAATCACGGCGCTTGACCCACGAAATGTTCGCACGAATCCGCTGCCGCCGCCGGTGAGGCTGGAACAAATCGTATATGACGGCACAACCAATGCTGCAAACGAAGTTGGAAATAGTGTTTCGCTCCCTCCGGGAAATGGGAATCTTGAATTTCATTATTCGGCCTTGAGCTTCGTTGCTCCCGAAAAAGTGAAGTTCAGATACCAGTTGCATGGCTTTGATCAGAACTGGATCGACGCATCGACGCGGCGCATTGCCTACTACACAAAAGTTCCTCCCGGAAATTACCGTTTCCAGGTGATCGCCTGTAATAATGACGGTCGCTGGAACGAAAGCGGGGCGATGCTTTCGTTTCGCATCAGTCCGCACTTTTATCAAACGTACTGGTTTTATGGTGGGCTGATTCTAATCGGTCTGATGTGCATTTATGGTTTCCACCGATTGCGAGTCCGGCGGTTGCGTTCACAGTTTTCAGCGGTTCTGGAAGAACGGAATCGCATTTCACGGGAGATTCACGACACTTTAACGCAGAATTTCACAGCAGTTGTGTTGCAGCTGGAGACTGCGGAGTTAACGCTGCAGGAAGAGCCAAACACAACCCGCGATGCTTTACAAAGAGCGCGCGAACTGGCGCGAGGTGGTCTGGCAGAGTCGCGTAGATTCGTGCGCGCGTTGCGTCCGGCACCACTCGAACAAAGCGATTTGATTGCCGCTCTTTCCGTTGTGACTGCACAGGCTCTGGGTGGAAGTGGCGTTGAATACAAGATGCAGGTGAGCGGAAAAAAACGCGTGCTTCCGCAGAATGTCGAAGACAATCTTTTGCGAATTACGCAGGAAGCCATGTCCAATGTGGTGAAACACGCTCAGGCCAATCAAGTAGACATTGAGATGATTTATAAATTGCTCGGAGTCGAGCTTCGGATTCGCGATGACGGACGTGGCGTCATGCATGATCATACCGGAAGATACGAAGGCGGATTCGGTTTTATCAGCATGCGGGAACGCGCCGCGCAAATGCGCGGAAAGGTGGAGATTCAAAGCAAGCCGAACGGCGGTACCCAAATCGTGGTCCACATCCCAAGATGGTAAGATTTTAACGCAGAGACGCGGAGACGCAGAGGTAGAAAGAGATTTTTTTCTTTTTTTCTCTGCGCCTTTGCGTCTCTGCGTTAAAATTCTTCGAATTCGCCGGTGCTGCGATTCTTCCTCACGTTGTTCCAAAGGAAGTAACGGCCGTTCATTGCGATGTAAACGCCGTGCGGTAAAGTTTGAACAAACGCGAGCGCGCTTCCTAAATTAAACAAACCATCGGAGCTCCCAAATTTGTACGGCACCATTGCGCCGGTTAACACTATCGTTTTGGGGAGTTTCGCCTGACCCAGCTCCCGTGCAGTCAAATCCATGGTGTCGGTGCCATGTGTGATCAGGATCCATTCTTCTTTGAGTTTGGAACAATGGTCCACAATCAGCTGTCTGTCCTGTTCAGTCATGTCCAGACTATCGACAAGCATCAAGGTTCGGATGTCGACTTCCAGTTTGCAGCGGCCGAGCTTCAGCATTTCCGGTAAGTGAGTATCTTTGAAGAAGAGAGTCCCGTTCAGCTCGTTGTATTCTTTATCAAATGTTCCGCCGGTCACAAGTAATCGAATTGCCATCACAAGGTTCGCACACTAAATGTATCACAGCGATTCACATCGCCGCTTTCCATTCCTGTACGAAACCATCGCGTGCGCTGATCAGAGCTTCCATGTGTGAAGGACTCAGGAGACACATAGCCTTTCGATTCCATTTGCAAGCGATCATCCCCGATTTGCGCGGCAGCATTCAACGCCGCTTCCACATCCCCTGTTTCCACAACATTTTTTTGGTTTGCGTAGTATCCCCAGACACCTGCAAAACAATCGGCTTGAAGTTCCTGACGCACGGATAAGACATTCCCTGACTCTTGACCCAACTGAGCCCTGCGTTGTTGAACTTTGCTGGAAACTCCAGTGAGGTTCTGCACATGGTGCCCGATTTCATGCGCGATTACATACGCGCGCGCAAAATCGCCCGGAGCTCCAAAACGGCGGCTCAGCTCGTCGAAAAAACCCAGGTCCAAATAGACCTGTTCATCCGAAGGACAATAAAACGGACCCACCGCAGCGCTGGCAAAACCGCACGCGGATTGCACCGCATCGCGGAAAAGTACAAGCTTCGGAGGCTCATATTGCCCTCCCATTTTCTGAAACAGCTGAATCCATGTATCTTCGGTGTCTCCCACCACAGCCCTAACAAAGTCAGAAGAAGGATCATTGGCCGGCGGCGGAGTTCCCGGTACCGGTTGCTGAGTCGTTGTCTGGGTTTGCTGAAGTATGCCAAGAAATTCCAGAGGGTTGATGCCAAGAAAAAAACTGAGGATCACAAGGACTATAAGACCGCATCCACCTAACTTGAAACCGCCGACGGGGCCAACTCCAAAGCCCCGTCGATCTTCAACATTTTCACTTCTGCGTAAATCTCTCCATCTCATGTCCTACACATATATGCTAGTTTACTCAGGATGCAATCGTGAATTTATCAAATATAGTAGGGGCTGCGCATTTGCAAAAAACGCAAATGCGGCGCCCCTACAAAGCGCAGAACGAAATGAACTTCGAACCTCTCGCAGAAATCTACCGCGGCAAGTGTTAGCGTCAAACTGATCGAACCCCGGCTCGAAAGCATTCACTTTGGTGCCTTCGCACTGGTGGATGATGAGGGACACCTGCTCACCCTTAAAGAATCATCGCAAAAAGGAAATCGGATTTATCCGCTGTATGGAATTTTAAGAAAAAAAGCTACTTTTTTTTCTTCTTCCCGATCCAGCCAAGTCGAAGAAAGAGAAGCAACAAAGTAATCGATAGGGACCCCATAAAACCCAGAACCAGAAAATAACCGGCTGGGTGTTTGATCTCAGGCATGTATTGGAAGTTCATGCCATAAATCCCGGCAACCAGACTCAGCGGAAGGATGATGGCGGAAACGACAGTCAGGACTCGCGCGATATCGCTGGTCTTGGTTGCAGCGGATGCTTGAATGCTATTGAGAATTCCATCCAGTAAGTCGCGAGAAGAATCGATTGCCGCGCGGATGGCGGTTGTGTTCTGTAACATCTCCCGAAACGACTCGCGACCTTCGTCACTGATAAACACGCTCTTTTTCGTAACAATCAACATCAAGACGATATGAAGGCTCGCTGTGATCTTTTTTAACGTGAGTATGTTCAGCCCCGCAATAGAAATCCTTTCTGAAAGATCCTCATGTCCTGTTAGTACGCCCGCTTCGAGCGAATCCAGATAGTTATCGTTTGCCAGATTAAGATGCGCGTAATCATAAAGACATTGCTGCATAAAAAGGAATGCAATGAAACCCGGCGTTTTTCCCGCCAGTCGAAATCCTTCCAGGCAACTCCCCTTTACATAGTCGACAACATCCAGCGATCTACGATGATAAGTAATGATGTAATCCGTTGCGAGAACCAGGATGATGCGACCCACATCAATCTCGGATAATCCATGGGAAGTATCCAGATGACGTTCCGGCTTAAATACTTCATACAGATAAAATGCAAGGCAATCGGGACGTTCGACAATCCGAGGTAATATTTCAGGTTGATTAAAGTAACCAACCAGAACGAGATCGATATTTAACGTCCGCAAAACGTCATTCAGGCTGGAAATATCCGGAGCTTGAATATCGATCCAGGAAAAGACATCAGGATCATTCAGTTCATGCTGCAGGTCGCTGGACGAAAAATTTCGCGTGGATCTATCTTTGGTATTGAAACTGATGCCGTAAAAACTGGACTCCCCAACAGGCGGTTTCATGCTGTGAGCGAAGGAGTTCGGCCTTCGAGCAATGCGAGAAAATTCCTGGAATCAAATTGCAGACCAATGTAAAACGGCCCAAACTCCGCATAAACAGCGCTCGCTTCATCGAATCGCATTTCGTAAATGAGCTTCTTGAAAACGAGTGGATCATCCGCAAACAGATCGACACCCCATTCCCAATCATCAAAGCCGATCGAACCGGAAATGATCTGTGTCACCCGGCCGGAATAGTGACGGCCGACGATTCCATGTTCCAGCATCATATTGCCCCTGCGGGAAAACTCTTCACGATACCAGTTCTTATGCTCGCCTCGGCGCTTATTCATCGGATAAAAACACACATAACGGCGAGTCGGAATTTCAGGGAAAAGGCGGCCCATTACACGGCTCTTCTGCTGTTCCATTTCGTCATCGAATGCGCGCTCAAATTCTTCGCTCCCCGGTTTCAACGAACGCGCCGCAAGCTGCTGATGAATCTTGGACGTCATCTCATACATCCCCAGTTCCACAATCGAAACGTAAGATGTGGTCATTTCCACGAAATGATTGATGCGAGTTTGCTGAAATTGGAGCTGCACCTGACTCAGATCATCAAAAGTTTTTCTGAAGTGAATCAGCATTAAGTCAGCTTTGTGGCCAAGCATATGGACAAAAGCGGTTCCGCCATCACGAATATTCTCAAAGCAGCGGACGGCCTCTGCCGCAAGTTCTTCTCTGCCGGAAGCCGAAAGCTGCCCAAGAGCCGGCCAGTTCAGCCGGAACATGTGATGGAGCACGGACCATCCTTCAAGAGTTTCCGGCACCTGCGGATTATGCATAGAAGAAGACATTTTAAACGCAAAGACGCCAAGTCGCAAAGTTGTAGCGCGGCCGTTCCCCCGGCTGCGCCCGCAGGCGAGACGCCCGCGCTACTTTGCTGACGGAACTTGGGAGCGATCGGTGATTCGGACGATGGGATAGCTGTCTTTCTGATGATCCCAGTAGGAGGAACGTTCATAAAAGAAATGGAGTCTTGCTTTCGGATCGGC